>DATHBY010000035.1:0-6679 GCA_035295885.1 Allosphingosinicella sp. | reverse complement strand
GCTCGCCGCAGATGCCGAGCTTGAGTCCGGGCCTGGCGCCCCGGCCCCGCTCCGCGGCCAGTGCGATCAGCTCGCCCACTCCGTCCTCGTCGATCGAGACGAACGGGTCGCGCTCGAAGATGCCCTTCTCGACATAAGCGGTGAGGAAGCGGCCGGCGTCGTCGCGGCTGACTCCCAAGGTGGTCTGAGTGAGGTCGTTGGTTCCGAAGCTGAAGAATTGCGCTTCTTCGGCGATTTCGGCGGCTCGAAGCGCGGCGCGGGGGAGCTCGATCATCGTTCCGACCAGATAGTCGACCCGCTCGCCCAGCTCCTCGAAGACGGCGGCGGCGGTCCGGTCGATCAGCTCCCTGATGATCCGCAGCTCGGCCCGGGTGGCGACGAGCGGGACCATGACTTCCGGGGTGGGAGCCTGCCCCCCTTCCCTCGCCACCGCGACCGCGGCCTCGAAGATTGCCCGGGCCTGCATCTCGTAGATTTCGGGATAGGTGATTCCGAGCCGGCAGCCGCGGTGGCCGAGCATCGGGTTGAACTCGTGAAGCTCGGCGACCCGGCGCTTGAGCGCCTCGACCGCGACCCCGGCACCGGCGGCGACCTCCTCATATTCGGCCTCGCTGTGGGGGAGGAATTCGTGGAGCGGCGGATCGAGCAGCCGGATGGTGACCGGGAGCGGCGCCATGATGCGAAAAATCTCCTCGAAATCGCCGCGCTGGGCGGGGAGGAGCTTGAGGAGAGCCGCGCGGCGGCCGGCCTCGTCCTGCGCGAGGATCATCTGGCGCACGTTGGCGATCCGCTCGGAATCGAAGAACATATGCTCGGTCCGGCACAGGCCGATGCCCTCGGCTCCGAACTCGCGGGCGGTCCGGCAGTCGAGCGGGGTCTCGGCATTGGTCCGGATGCCGAGTCGGCGGTGGGCGTCGGCCCAGCCCATCAGGGTTCCGAAATCGCCGACCAGCTCGGGCTGGACGGTGGCGACGGCGCCGAGCATGACCTCGCCCGACGAGCCATCGATGGTGATCGTCTCGCCCTCGCGCACCTCGACCGCGCCGGCCCGCATCAGCCTCGCCTTGTAGTCGATCGAGACGGTGCCGGCGCCGCTGACGCAGGGGCGGCCCATGCCGCGGGCGACGACGGCGGCGTGGCTGGTCATCCCGCCGCGGGCGGTGAGGATGCCCTGGGCGGCGTGCATTCCGTGGATGTCCTCGGGCGACGTCTCGACCCGGACGAGGATGACCTTCTCGCCGAGTCCGGCGCGCTTCTCGGCGGTGTCGGCGTCGAACACGGCGGCGCCCGAGGCGGCTCCGGGCGAGGCGGGAAGGCCCCTGGCGACGACCCGGCGCTCCGCCTTCGGGTCGAGGGTCGGGTGGAGCAATTGGTCGAGCGCCTGCGGGTCGACCCGCAGAACCGCTTCCTCCTCGTCGATCAGGCCTTCCTCGGCCATGTCGACTGCGATCCGAAGCGCGGCCTTCGCGGTGCGCTTGCCGGAGCGGGTCTGGAGCATGAAGAGCCTGCCCCGCTCGACGGTGAACTCGATGTCCTGCATGTCGCGATAATGGCGCTCGAGCAGGTCGAAGACCCGGGCGAGCTCGGCGAACACTTCGGGCATCGATTCTTCCATCGAGGGAGCCCTGGCCCCGGCTGCCTCCCGGGCGGCGAGGGTGAGATATTGGGGAGTGCGGATGCCGGCGACGACGTCCTCGCCCTGGGCGTTGATCAGATATTCGCCGTAATAGGCCCGTTCTCCGGTCGAGGGGTTGCGGGTGAAAGCGACCCCGGTGGCGGATGTCTCGCCCATGTTGCCGAACACCATCGCCTGGACGTTGACCGCGGTTCCCCAGTCGCCGGGGATGGAGTTCAGGCGTCGGTAGGTCTTCGCCCGGTCGGACTGCCAGGAGCCGAAGACGGCTCCGACCGCGCCCCAGAGCTGCTCGTGGACGTCCTCCGGGAAGGGGCGGCCCAATTGCTCCTCGACCAGCTCCTTGTAGCGGGCGGTGAGCCGGCGCCAGTCGGGCGCCTCCAGCTCGGTGTCGAGATGGACTCCCTTGTCCTCCTTGGCGATCTCCAGCGCCTCCTCGAAGGCTCCATGGTCGAGGCCGAGGACGACGTCCGAATACATCTGGATGAAGCGGCGATAGCTGTCCCAGGCGAAGCGCGGGTCGCCGGAGATCGCGGCGAGGCCCTCGACGGTGGAATCGTTGAGGCCGAGGTTGAGGACGGTGTCCATCATCCCCGGCATCGACACCCGGGCTCCGGAGCGGACCGAGACCAGGAGCGGGTCGGCCGGGTCGCCGAAGCTCTTGCCGCAAATGCCCTCGATATGGGCGAGGCCGGCGGCGACTTCCGAGCGCAGGCTGTCGGGGAAGGCCTCGCCTTCGGCGTAATAGCGGGCGCACATCTCGGTCGAGATGGTGAAGCCGGGCGGCACCGGCAGCCCGATCGAGGCCATCTCGGCGAGATTGGCCCCCTTGCCGCCGAGCAGGTTCTTGTTGCCCGCCTCCCCGTCCGAGGCGCCGCCGCCGAAGCGATAGACGTAGCGGGTCATGAATTGGCTCCGTCATCCCGGCGCAAGCCGGGATCCAGGAACACAGATCGCGCAGGTCCGGCACCGGCTGTGTTCACGGATTGCGGATCAAGTCCGGAAATACGGCGGGGGCGGCCTTCGAAGTTCATGAAGTTCATCGAGTGGGGCGACTTTTTCGTGAACTTTGCCCGCCGCTGCTCCGGTTCATCCCTCGATCCGCGAAAAATCGGCGACCCGATGGACGGCGTCGCGCATCCGCGCGAGGAGGGCGAGCCGGGCTTCGCGCCTGACGGGATCGGGATCATTGACGGTCACCTTGTCGAAAAATGAATCCACCGGGGCGCGCAGGCTGGCCAGGACCGCCATCGCCCCTTCGAAATCCTCCGCCTCGACTGCGGAACGGGCGCGGGGCTCGGCCGAATCGAGGGCGGCGATGAGGGCAGTCTCCTCTATTTCGGGCGTGTAGGGAAGCGATTTGTTCTCTTTATGTCCCTCTCCCTCGAGGGAGAGGGCAGGGTGAGGGTGTTCGGCGCTCGCGGGTTCCCGCGGAGGCCGAGCCCCCTCACCCCGCTCGCCTTCGGCGAGTCGACCCTTTCCCCCCTGGGGAGAGGGAGATGGCCAGTCTTCCTTCTTCAATATATTCGCCGCCCGCTTGTAGCCGGCCAGAAGGTCGGCGCCTTCGGGAGTCTCGACGAAGGCCTGGAGCGCCTTCACCCGGGCGAGCAGGCGGACGAGATCGTCCTCGCCGCCGAGCGCGAAGACGGCGTCGATCAGGTCGTGCCGGACCCCGGCCTCGCGCTGCTGGACCTTGAGGCGGTCGGCGAAGAAAGAGATCACCATCTCCGCTGAGGCCGCAACCTCATCCCAGCATTCAAACCAGAGATTCCAGGGTATGAAGGTGCGGTGCATAGCCCCGATACGACGTTCCTGCTCATTTCGCACGTAGGCGTCGCCAGGAACCTCTGGCAGTTCCGGAACTGAAGCCAGGAACTCTTCTGTAGCGGTCCAAATGAGGTTCTGAAGCTCCTCAAATTCATACCGATCATTTTGCTGTTTCTGAGCAAAGTGATCTTTCAGGCGAACGTCCAAATTAGGAATATCATCAGCCATTCGCCACGCGTAGCGTTCTTCATGGAAGACAGCCAAAGCACCGCACGCTTGCGCTATGGGCAAACGCACGCCATTCGAGGTAACTAATTGAATGATAGCGATCGCTTGGCGACGTAGAGCGTAGGGATCCCGCGAGCCCGTTGGTAGCTCTCGCCTGCCAATGAATGCAAACAGGCTGTCCAGCT
Organism: Allosphingosinicella sp.; assembly: GCA_035295885.1. Lineage (GTDB taxonomy): Bacteria > Pseudomonadota > Alphaproteobacteria > Sphingomonadales > Sphingomonadaceae > Allosphingosinicella. The sequence continues at coordinate 2,866 of DATHBY010000035.1, read as the reverse complement.
TGTCCGCCAGGCTCACCGCCACCGTCACCGGAGCGGTGGGCACTTCGTCCCCCTGCCCCACCGGCTTGTAATGGTCGCGGATGGCGTCGGCGACGGCGGGGTGTTCGCCCTGGGCGCGGGCGAGGTGGCCGCCGATCAGGCCCTGGAGCTCGGGGAACTCGCCGACCAGTCCGGTGACGAGATCGGCCTTGCAGAGCCGGGCGGCGCGGGTCGCGAGGTCGGCCAATTTCTCCCTCTCCCCCGGGGGGAGAGGGTTGGGGTGAGGGGGTTCTGAGTTCGAAGATTTCTGCGGACTCTGAGCCCCCTCACCCTGCCCTCTCCCCGCTGGGGAGAGGGTTCCGACGATCCCCTCCTCGACCAGCCATCTTGCCAGCTTCGCGACCCGCTCGACCTTGTCCGCCACCGTCCCCAGCTTCTCGTGGAAGACGATGTCGCCGAGCTTCCCGGCCTGCTCCTCGAGCGGGACCTTGAGGTCCTGCTCCCAGAAGAATTTGGCGTCCGACAGGCGGGCGGAGAGGACTCGTTCGTTGCCGGCGACGATCGAGGCTCCGCCGTCTTTCGCCTCGATATTGGCGGTGCAGACGAAATTGGGGGCCAGCTCGCCCTCCCCGTCCGTGCAGGCGAAATATTTCTGGTTGGTGCGCATGGTGAGCTGGATCACCTCGCGCGGCACTTCGAGGAAGGCGGGGTCGAAGCGGCCGAGCAGCGGCACCGGCCATTCGGTGAGGCCGGCATTCTCGGCGAGCAGGCCCTCGTCCCAGACCAAGGTCAGGCCGGCGGCTTGCGCGGCCGCCTTCGCCCCCTCGGCGACGATGCGGCGGCGCTCGGCGGGATCGACGAGGACGTGGCAGGCCTGGAGCTTCTCGACATAATCGTGGGCGCCGCCGAGCGTGATGGGGCCGGGGTGGTGGAATCGGTGGCCCAGGGTGGCGGCGCCGCTCCTCACGCCGGCAATCTCGAAATCGACTATCTCCTCGCCGAAAAGCGCGACGATCCCCTGCAGCGGCCGGACCCAGCGCGGGCTTTCCGTCGACGCCGACGCGGCGCCCCAGCGCATCGACCTGGGCCAGGGAAAGGCGCGGACGATCGCGGGGATCGCTTCCGCGAGGACTGCGGAGGCGGCCCGGCCGGGCTTCTCGACCGTCGCGAAGAGCACGCCGTCGCGCTCCTCGAGCTGGTCGCGGGTGAGGCCGGTCTTGCGAAGGAAGCCTTCCAGCGCCTGCGGCGGCGCGGACGAGCGGGGGCCTTTCGTCTCCTCGCGAACGGCGGCGGTTTCGGCGGGAAGGCCGCGGGCGATGAGGACGAGACGACGCGGCGTGGCGTAGGTTGCAACCGCTTCGGCGGCGAGGCCGGCACTTGAGAGTTGCTCTGAGAAAAGGCGTGCAAGATCCTGCTGCGCCTTGCCTTGCATCCGTGCCGGTATTTCTTCGGAGAGTAGCTCGAGGAGGAAGTCGGGCATCTAGCCACTTGCTCCTACACGCTTCTCGAGAGCCGTTATTTCACCCAAAGTACCAAAGCACCTAAGGCGGCTGAGCGGCGAAGCCGCTCCATATTTTCTCGTGCGCCCGGATTGAAAGGCGCTGCGCGCCGGGTTGCGCCAGGCTCTTTGGTCCTTTGGTGCTTTGGGCGAAACCTTCCTCACGCCGCCCACCCGTTCTTCTCCATCCAGGCCTGGCAGGCGCCTTTCGCCAGGTCCCTCACCCGGCCGATATAGGCCTGGCGCTCGGCGACGGAGATGACGCCCCTCGCCTGGAGGGTGTTGAAGATGTGGCTGGCCTTGATCGCCTGGTCGTAGGCGGGGAGCGGGAGCTTCGCTTCGATGCAGCGGGCATTCTCCTCGGCGGCGTCCCGAAACGCACGGAACAAGGTCTCGGTATTGGCGAGCTCGAAATTCCAGGCGCTGAACTGCTTCTCATTCTCCATGAAGACATCGCCGTAGCTGACGCCCTCGTCGTTGAAGGCGAGGTCGTAGACGTTGTCGACGCCCTGGACGTACATTGCGAGGCGCTCGAGGCCGTAGGTGAGCTCGCCCGCCACCGGCCTGCAATCATAGCCTCCGACCTGCTGGAAATAGGTGAACTGGGTGACCTCCATTCCGTCGCACCAGACTTCCCAGCCGAGCCCCCAGGCGCCGAGCGTCGGGCTTTCCCAATCGTCCTCGACGAAGCGGATGTCGTGCTTCATGAAATCGATCCCGATCTCGGCGAGGGAGCCGAGATAGAGCGACTGGAGGTCCGGCGGGCTCGGCTTCAATATCACCTGATATTGGTAATAATGCTGGAGCCGGTTCGGATTCTCGCCGTAGCGGCCGTCGGTCGGGCGGCGGCAGGGCTGGACGTAGGCGGCCTTCCAGGGAGTCGGGCCGAGGCTGCGAAGGGCGGTGGCGGGGTGGAAGGTGCCCGCCCCCATCTCGACGTCGTAGGGCTGGAGGATGAGGCAGCCCTGCCGGCTCCAGTAAGAGTGGAGGGTGAGGATCAGCGACTGGAAGCTTGGGGGCCGGTCCACTTGGGCTTCGCACCTGCAACAATGGGTGGCGCCGCTCTGGCGCAGGAGGCCTGGAGGGTCAAGCGGAGCCGCTCGCGCCACGGCCGGGCGGAATACCGGCGGTTCGGTGCCAGGCACCGAATTCGCGGTGCAGGCGGTTGAATCTCAGGACATTGCCTCGAAATGGGGTCCAGCACCGATTTTTTTGCGGAGACGATGATGACGGCGATCGGGAAGAAGTGGCTTCGGCTCGCACTGGCGGGGCTGCTGCCGCTCGCCGGCTGCGCGACCCATGCCGAGACGGCGCCCGAGGCGGCGCGTCCCGCGATGTGGAAGGTCGCCGACGAGGACACGACCCTCTATCTGTTCGGAACCATCCATT
>DATHBY010000034.1:0-1831 GCA_035295885.1 Allosphingosinicella sp. | reverse complement strand
GCTTGATGTTGACCGAATCCTCCTGGGACCGGACGGCGGCGGGCGCCGAGCCGACGAGGCCGAGATAGCCGTCGGCCTGCTCGCCGACCTGGCCGGAGGCGCGAAGCTCCGCCGACGCGTCCTGAAGCATCGCATAAGCCGTGGTCGTGCCCAGCACGGCGGCCAGCCCGATGCCCGCGGCGAGGATCAGTTTCATTTGGCGGCTCATGTCAAAACACTCCCGGATTCTCTTTGATGAGGTCTCGTACGTCCTGCTGGAGACGGACGACGACCTCCTGCCTGATGTTGATGTTCAGGTTGATCTCGATCGGCTCCTCCGGAGCGCTCACCTGAACGCACCCGGCCGAGGATAGGACAACCGGCGCGGCGAGGAGGATCTTCACCCGTCTCATCGCGCCCTGCGTCGCATCGCCACGCAGTAACGTCAACATCGACCGCTTCATCGCACAATCTCGCTTTCCTGGGGCTGAACGGGGGGAGGCTCATCCGGCTTGCCCCTGACCAGGTCCGGAAGAGTGGACTGGATGAGCAGGGTCGGGTCGTGGAGCGAGCGCATCGTCCCGATCAGCGCCCGGAAGGGGCCTTTCACGGTGATGTTGAACTCGAACGGGATCTTGGCGAGCTGGGTGAGAGCGCGGCCGGCGATCATGCCCCTGATTCCGCCGGAGGGGGCGACGGTCAGCGCCGTGTTGCGGGCGATTCCGTCGAGCTCGATTCCGGCGACGAACTCGCCTTCCAGCGAGCCGTCGAGGGCGATGGTCAGCTTCGAGTAGCGCATCGATTTGAGGGCGTCGAAGGCGAGCTTCCCGTAGACTCCCAGCGCCTTGTCGGTCAGCTCGCCGATGTAGGATAGCGTACCCCCCTCCGGCCGGGCGACGAGGCGGCCGCCGACGATCCGGCCGCCGCGCTCGTCGAACACCATCGGGATCACTCCGTCGAAAGTGCCGGTGGCGGTGATGTTGGCGAACTCCATCTTCTGGATGAAGAGCGCCGCGTCGAGGCCTTCGACCCGGAAGGTGAGCCGCTTGGCCGAGGGTTTGGAGAAATCGAGGATAGTCTCCTCCAGGAACAGCTCGCCCCCGGCGAAGGGCCAGCGGCCGCTCTCCACCCGGACCCGCATTCCGGGGAGGAGCTGGTAGCGGATCCGGCCGTCGAGCACGTCGATTCCCGTCCGGACGAGATCGACCTCGGCTTCCTGCCCGGGAGCGCTGACCAGTCCGAGCAGATCGGTGAAGTGAAGGCTGGTCGACAGGCCCTCCACGGGTCCGAAGGCCGCGGCGAAATCCATGTCGTCGGTCGAGAAGGTGCCGCTGCTGCGCGAGCCGGTCCCGTCCCAGCTGATCTCGCCCTGCCCTTTCAGGACCCCGTTGACGAGCGCGACCACTCCGGTGGTGAGCCTGGTGAGCTGCTCGGGCTGATAATCCTTGCCGAAGCGGATTCCGGGGACGTCGAGCCCGGCTCGGCCGCGGCCGGTCGGGAGGCTGTGGCCGATGTCGGCCCGGACGATCCGGGTACCGGTCTCCGGATCGTCGAGCCAGCCGCCGGCCTCGATCCGGTTGTCCGCCAGGGTCAGGCTGAAGTCGCGCGTGACGAGCGGGTGGAAGCGGGGCGGCTCGGCCTCGTCGGAGACGAGCATCTCGCCCTGGAGGGCGAGGTCGCCGTTCCACACCCGCCAGGTGCCGCTGCCCCGGCTCATCAGCAGCGGGACGCTGGCGAGCTTGCCCGACATGCCGGTATAGCGGCCGGCGACTCCCCTGGCGCCGAAATCCCCCGTCAGAGTCGCGAGTTTCAGCCGGCTGGCCGCTCCTTCCCGCCCCAGGCTGACGGCGAC
>DATHBY010000033.1:0-5196 GCA_035295885.1 Allosphingosinicella sp. | reverse complement strand
GAGCTTCGGCTCGGCGGTCTGGCCGGACTGGCTCGCCTCGCTCCGATCGTGAGGGGCGCGGACACGGCGCGGCCGGAGCTCGCTCCCCAGGCGGCCGGCCTGCTCGCTTTGTCGCTCGGCCTGTCGCGCATGTTCGCCGACGACCTCGAGCAGCTCGAGGCGGGCATCGCGCTCTACGACGCGCTCTACCGCTGGTGCCGGGACGCGGTCGACGAGACCCACGACTGGGTCTCGCACATGCCCCGGCAGAAGGGCCGGCGGTGACCCTGTTGCTGTCCGGGGCCGACATAGAAGGGCTGATGCGCCCGTCCGATTATCTGGAGGCGGTGGAGACGGGATTTCGGGCGGGTGCCGAGGGACGGGCGGCGGCGCCGGCTCCGATGGCGGTGGCGGGGGAGGGCGGCAGCTTCCATGCCAAGGGCGCGAGCCTCCGTCTCGACCGCCTCTACGTGGCGCTCAAGCTCAACGGCAACTTCCCGGGCAACCCGCCGGCGCTGCCGACCATCCAGGGCGCGATCCTGCTGTGCGACGGCGCGGACGGCAGATTGCTGGCGGTGATGGATTCGATCGAGGTGACTCTTCGGCGCACCGCGGCGGCGACGGCGCTGGCGGCGCGCTACCTGGCCCGGCCCGATTCGGAGACGGTGCTGGTGTGCGGGTGCGGAATGCAGGCGACGGCGCAGATCGAGGCTCTGGCGGAGGTGCTGCCGCTGCGCCGCTGTTTCGCCTGGGACCGCGATTTGCGCCGGGCGGAAACCTTCGCTCGGGAGGCGGAGCGCCTCTTCCGGCTGGAGGCGCGGCCGGTGAGCGCGATCGAGGCCGTGGCTCGGGATTGCGACGTGATCGTCACCTGCACGACGGCCCGCGAAGCTTTCCTCATGGCCGGCCATGCCGCGCCGGGCTGCTTCGTCGCCGGCGTTGGGGCGGACAGCCCGGAGAAGAACGAAATCCATCCGGACCTGATGGCCAAGGCGCGGGTTGTCGTCGACGTGCTCGATCAGTGTGTTGAGATGGGCGATCTGCGGCACGCGATCCGCGCCGGTGCGATGCGGCCCGGGGACGTCCATGCCGGCCTCGGCGCGCTCGTCGCCGGCACCGACACCGGACGGACGGACGAGGACCAGATCTTCGTTTTCGATTCGACCGGCACGGCCCTTCAGGATGTCGCGGCCGCTGCGGCGATCTACGAGCGGGGCACGCGCCGGGGCGGCTATCCGTCTTTCGAATTCGGGGACAGTCGCCGGTGACCGTGTCAAGCGACTGTCCCTCCGTCTCGCTCGCCGACGCCACCCGCGTCTGGGCGAAGATCGCCTTGCTGAGCTTCGGCGGGCCGGCCGGGCAGATCGCGCTGATGCACCGGGTCCTGGTCGAGGAAAGGCGCTGGCTCAGCGAGGCGCGGTTCCTCCATGCGCTGAATTACTGCATGCTTCTGCCCGGCCCGGAGGCGCAGCAGCTGGCCACTTATGTCGGCTGGCTGATGCATCGAACGAAAGGCGGCCTGATCGCGGGCATATTGTTCGTCCTTCCGGGATTCGCCGCGATCATGGTCCTTTCCTGGATCTACGCCGCGGCCGGCAATGTCGGCTGGGTCGAAGCCCTGTTCTTCGGCCTCAAGGCGGCGGTGCTCGCCATCGTCGCCGAGGCGGTGCGCCGGATCGGCGCCCGGGCGCTGCGCAACAATGTGCTGCGCGGCATCGCAACGGCCGCTTTCGTCGCGATCTTCTTCTTCTCAGTGCCGTTTCCGCTGATCGTGCTCGCCGCGGGGGTGGCCGGCTATGTCGCCGGGCGCGCAGGGGCCAGCGCTTTCAGCGGCGGCGGCGGCCATGGCCCCGAGCCCGCCGGAGAGACAATGCTCGGCGACCGCATACCCGCCCATGCCGTGCCCAGCCTGCGCTGGGCGCTTCGGATCTCGGCGATCTTCCTGTTGCTGTGGCTTGGGCCGGTGGTAATTCTGTTCGCGACGGCGGGGCCGGACAGCGTCTTCAGCCAGATCGGCCTGTTCTTCTCGCAGATGGCGGTTGTGACGTTCGGCGGCGCCTATGCGGTGCTCGCCTATGTCGCCCAGCAGGCGGTGGAGAGCTACCGCTGGCTCGCGCCGGGGGAGATGCTCGACGGGCTCGGAATGGCGGAGACCACGCCGGGTCCCTTGATCATGGTCACCCAGTTCGTCGGCTTCATGGGCGCCTATCGCGATCCGGGCGGACTCCATCCTATGGCGGCCGGGACGCTCGGGGGCATTCTCACCACCTGGGTGACCTTCACCCCCTGCTTCCTGTGGATCTTCCTCGGCGCCCCGTTCGTGGAGAAATTGCGCGCGAACCGGGCGCTGAGCGCGGCGCTGTCGGCGATCACCGCGGCCGTGGTCGGAGTGGTTCTGAACCTGGCGATCTGGTTCGCGCTCCACACCCTGTTCCGCGATGTTCGGGAAGTGACGGCCGGGCCGCTCCGCTTCGACCTGCCGCTACCGGGCAGCGTCGACCTCGCCGCCTGCGCGCTCGCCGCCGCAGCCATGGTCGCGATGTTCCGATTCAAGCTCGGGGCGCCGGTCGTGCTCTCCGGTTGCGCGGCGGCGGGGATGGGCTGGTGGGCGGTGAACTGAGCCGTCATGCTGAACTTGTTTCAGCATCCAGCGACGAACCGCCTCGCGGGCGGAGGATTGGACCCTGAACAAGTCAGGATGACGGTTGTGGCCTAGAGTTTGTCCTATTGTGGTGGAAGCGAGGCATTCGTCATGCCGGACATTGATCCGGCATCCACCTTCTTCCTCCACTGGGATTGAGAAAAAGGTGGACCCCGGATCAAGTCCGGGGTGACGATTCTGCTTCGGCAGGACAAAGTCTAGAGGATTCCCGTGGCTTTGCCCGCGCTCTCGAACATGGCGAGGATCTGCGTCACCTGCTCTTCCGAATGGTCGGCGCAGAGCGAGCAGCGCAGGAGGTACATGCCGGCGGGCGTGGCGGGAGGGCGCGCCATGTTGACGTAGACTCCCGCCTCGAGCAGCGCCTGCCACATGCGCACCGTCTTGTCCTGATCGGGCAGGATGATGGCGATGATCGCCGACTGCGCCTCCGGCGTTGCGAGATCGAAGCCGAGATCGCGCAGGCCCTTGTGGAGGCGGCGGCTGTTCTCCCAGAGGTGCTGGCGCTTGTTGCCGGCGAACTTGAGCTTGCGGATCGAGGTGGCGGCGGTGGCGACGACGCTCGGCGGCAGGGAGGCCGTGAAGACGTAGGGGCGGCAGACGAGGCGAAGCACCTCGAACTTGGGATGATTGGAAACGACGAAGCCGCCGACCGTGCCGACCGACTTCGAGAAGGTGCCGACGACGAAATCGACCTGGTCCTCGACTCCGGCTTCCTCGAACACGCCGCGGCCGTTGGCTCCGAAAAACCCCATCCCGTGGGCTTCGTCGACCACGACCATCGCGTCGTGGCGCCTGGCGACCTCGACCATCTCCCTGAGCGGGGCGATGTCGCCGAGCATCGAATAGACGCCTTCGAGCACGACGAGGCGCCCCCCCTGGGCGGGAAGCCGCCCGAGGCGCTTGTCGAGATCCTCTACATTGTTGTGGCGGAAGCGGACGATCTGGGCGTCGCCAAGCTTGCAGCCGTCGTAGATGGAGGCGTGGCTGTCGGCGTCGAGGATGATGTAATCCTCCTTGCCGGCCAGGGTCGACATCAGTCCGAGATTGGCCTGGTAGCCGGTCGAGAAGACCATGGCGTGGCGGGTGCCGTAATAATCCTTCAGCGCCTCCTCGCACTCCGTATGGCCCTGATAGGTGCCGTTGAGCACCCGGCTGCCGGTGGTGCCCGATCCGAACTCGTCGAGCGCCCTCTTGCCCGCTTCGATCACGTCCGGATCGAAGGTCATGCCCATATAATTGTAGGTGCCGAGCAGGATCGTCTCCTTGCCTCGGACGATCGCGCGGGTGGGGGAGAGCACCTCCTCCATGACCAGGCCGAAGGGGTCGCGAACGCCCGTGTCCAGAAGTGCCTCACGCTCCGCGATGAGCGAGTCGAACTTGGAGAAGAGATCGCGGCCGACGGTGTGGCCGGGCGGCTCGTCGGCCGGGTCCATGGCGTTGCGTGCGGCTTCGGTCATCCCTCGTTCCGGAGCTCCTCGACGGCGTCGACCAGCTGGCCCACCGTCTCGATCTCCGCCTGCATGTTCATCGTGATCAGGATGTCGAACTCGTCCTCGACCGAGGCGACGAAGTCCATGACGATGAGGCTGTCCCATTCGAGGTCGCCCGCGAACGTGGTCTCGTCGGCGAGCGGCACGCCCTTCTTGTTGAACGGCTCGATCAGCTGCGCGACCTTGGCGAACGTCTCTTCTCTGTCGGTCATCCCAGCCCCTTATGTCGGGCGTCGGGCTCTGCCAAGCGATTAGGGCGGCAATGGGGCAGCCGCTTGGCAGCGCGATAGGCCCATGCCATGCTTCGCTACGCGCAGGCGAGGGAAGCGGAATGGCCGAAGAGGAGCAAGGCGGCCCGCCGGCCTATCCGGCCAATGCCGTGCACCTCGCGCGGACCGCGGTGCTGTCCCAGATGCAGCTTTCGGCCATGGCCGACCAGAAGGCGAGCATCCTGATGGGCGCTGCCTTCGTCATCTTCACCCTCGCCATCGGCCATTCGGACGGCAAAGCCGCGCCGCTGCCGCTGCTGATCCTTGGAGGAGCGGCCTTCCTGTCGGCTGTCTTCGCGGTGCTCGCCATCCTGCCGGCGGTCCGCTACCGCAAGCGCGCCCCGCTCAACCTGATGTTCTTCGGCTCGTTCACTCAGCTCGGGGAGGAGGAATATATCGAGCGCCTCCTGGCGCAGCTCGGCAGCGACGACAGCATCTACCGGACGATGGCCCGCGACGTCTATCAGAACGGCAATGTGCTCGCGCGCAAGAAGTACCGGATGCTTGGCTGGGCCTACCGAATCTTCCTCGCCGGCCTGACCGCCAGCCTGGCGGCCTTCCTTATCCAGTCCTTGGCCTAGAGTTTGTCCTATTGTGATGGAAGCGAGGCATTCGTCATGCCGGACTTGATCCGGCATCCACCTTCTTCCTCCACTGAGATTGAGAAAAAGGTGGACCCCGGATCAAGTCCGGGGTGACGATTCTGCTTCGGCAGGACAAAGTCTAGAGGGCGGCCAGCACTTCCGCCGCGAACTGGCTGAGCGTGTCGTCGCGGGCGCCCATGACCAGGATCCGG
>DATHBY010000032.1:0-4865 GCA_035295885.1 Allosphingosinicella sp. | reverse complement strand
CATTCCGACGGCGATGGCGACTATCCCGTTCTCGCTGATCGGCGAATCGAAGGCGCGCTCCTTGCCAAACTTCTTCTGGAGGCCTTCGGTGACCCGGAAGACTCCGCCGAAATAGCCTATGTCCTCGCCGAGGACGACGGTGGCGGGGTCGCGCTCCATCATCACGTGATGGGCGGAGTTGAGCGCCTGGATCATGTTCATGACGCTCATTTACGCTTCGCCTCGCCTTCCGCGATCGCCTGGGCCTGCTGTTCCCTGAGGTGCCAGGGAAGCTCCTCGAACACGTCCTCGAACATCGAGGCAATGTTCAGATAGGGGTCGGACTGGAGGGTGCCGAGCTTCTCGGCTTCCTTCTGGGCGGAGCGGACCTCGGCGTCGAGGCTTTCGAGCTGCGCCTGGTGGCGCTCGTCGTCCCATTCGCCCAGCGCGGTGAGATGCTGCCTCAGACGCGCGACCGGATCGCCGAGCGGCCATTGCGCTCCGGCATTCTGGGGCCGGTAGACGGACGGGTCGTCGGAGGTGGAATGGCCTTCGACGCGGTAGGTGAAGAATTCGATCAAAGTCGGCCCGAGATTGGCTCGGGCGCGGTCGGCGGCCCAGCGGGTAGCGGCGTAGACGGCGAGCGCGTCGTTGCCGTCGACCCTAAGGCCGGCGATTCCATAGCCGACGGCGCGGGCGGCGAAGGTGGTGAGCTCGCCGCCGGCGATCCCGGAGAAAGTCGAGATCGCCCACTGGTTGTTGACCACGTTGAGGATGACGGGCGCGCGGTAGACACCCGCGAAGGTGCAGGCGGCGTGGAAGTCGCCCTCCGCGGTCGAGCCGTCGCCGATATAGCCCGAGGCGATCCGGCTGTCGCCGCGGATCGCCGAGGCCATCGCCCAGCCCACGGCCTGCGGGAACTGGGTGGCGAGGTTGCCGGAGATGGTGAAGAAGCCGTGCGCGTTCGACGCATACATGATCGGCAGCTGGCGGCCCTTCAGCGGATCGCCTTTGTTCGAATAGACCTGGCACATCATCTCGACGAGCGGATAGTGGCGGGCGACGAGAAGGCCCTGCTGGCGATAGGTGGGGAAGCACATGTCTTCCCGGTCCAGGGCATGGGCGCCGGCGACGGCGATCGCCTCCTCGCCCGTCGATTTCATGTAGAAGCTGGTCTTGCCCTGCCGCTGGGCGCGGTACATGCGGTCGTCGTAGACCCGCACCATCATCATGTCGCGAAGGATCCGGCGCAGAGTGTCCCCGTCCAGCTTCGGATCCCACGGGCCGACGGCATTGCCCTCGTCGTCGAGGACTCGCACCAGCGAATAGACCAGCTCGTGGGTCTCGGCGGCCGGCGCCGCGGAGTCCGGCCGGCGGACGCTGCCGGCGGCCGGAACCTCGATATGGCTGAAATCGACCTCGTCCCCCGGCCGCGCCGGGGGCTCGGGGACATATAAGGAGAGCGCCGGCCGGTTGGGGCGCTCGCGGCTTTCGGTCATCCTCTACCCTGTCCGTTGCAATCCGTGCGCCCGTACCCCGTGTCGCCGCCCTTGTGAAGCGGCGCCCGGCGCGGCAGGCTCCGGGGAAAGGAGCGACACCATGACCTTGTTCCGTCCCCTCGCCGCTTTGCTGCTGTTCGCGCTCGCCGCCTGCGCCACCGCGCCGCCCGAGCCGGCGCGCCCCGATTATTACGTGATGCGTCACCTGCAGAAGGCCGAAGGCCCCGATCCGGCGCTGAGCCCGGAAGGCGCCGCCAATGCGCAGCGGCTCGCCATGCTGTTCGCGGGACGGCCGCCGCGGGCGATCTACGTCAGCACGACCCGCCGGGCCCGCGAGACGGCCGCGCCTCTGGCGGCAAAGCTGGGGCTGGCGGTGAAGGAATATGACCCGTCCGATACTCCGCGACTGATCGCGGGGGTGACGGCGGACTCTGGGCCGGTGCTGGTGGTCGGCCACAGCAACACCGTTCCCGAGATCGTCGAGCGCTTGGGGGGAGAGCGGCCGGCGCCGCTGGCGGAGACGGATTACGGGGACGTGTGGCACGTCTGGGGCGAGCCGAGACGGACGGAGAGGCTGAGGGTGACGCCCTAGCCCGTCATGCCAGCGAGGGCTGGCATCCCGGCGGGTGAAAGACGCCGGCGCTCTTCACCCCCTGGCGCCCCAGCCTCCGCCGGGGCGACGGAAAGCTAGAGGTCGATGCAGGCCGCGATCGATTCCAGCTTGCGGATTCGCTCCTTGAGGTCCGCGAGCTCGATCCGTTCGGCCATGCCGCCTTGGCTCGCCGCCGCGCGCGGGGGGACGCTTTCCAGCTCCAGCCGCTTGAGATCGAGCCAGCCCTGCCAGCCCTTCAATGCTGCGAAGAGCATGATTCCGAGCGCGGCCAGGCCGAAGCCCGCCATCGCCATCATCGTCATCGGTTCGCTCATCATTTCCTCCCTCCATTGCACCCGCTTCAGCGCAGGCTATCGATCTCGCGGGCGAGGCCGGTATTCTGCGCCGTCACATAGGTCTCGACCTCGGCCATTCGGCGGTCGATGTCGCGCATCGAGCGGTTGAGCTCGTAGGTGGACGTCCGAGCCACCTTCACCGGCGCCTCGTCGCCGTAGCCGCCGAGCGGCCGCGACTTGGCCATCATCGCCGCCGCGACATAGGCGATCACCGTCCAGGGGAAGGCCCCGAGCAGGGTCACCAGCACCACGCCGACACGGACGAAGGTGGGGTCCCAGCCCATGTGGCTGGCGATTCCGGAGCAGACTCCGAAGATTCGGCCGTTCGGCTTGTCCAGATAGAAACGCTTTTTCATTTTTCCCTCCTTGTCGTTGCGTTGGTGCGGAGCCCGCCGTTCGCGGCCGTCATCGGCTCGCCGGAGAGGCTCCGCCAATCGGGGTTGCGGGCCGCCATGATCCGGTAGATCCAGCTCTCCACGGCTCAGCCCTCGTGCTCCGCGGCGAGCCGCGCCTTCAGGGCCTCGAGCTCGGCGTCGATCTTCTCGGCGTTGCGAAGCTCGGCGATCTCCTCGTCGAGAGTCCTGGGGGGAGCGCCGAGCATCAGCGCGTCGGCGCGGCCTTCGGCATAGTCCACCTGGCGCTCGAGCAGGTCGAAGCGGGAGAAGGCCTCGTCCACCCTCGGGCCGGCGGTCATCTCGCGAAGCCTGGCGCGTTGGTTGGCGCTGTCGAGGCGGGTCTGGGTGGCGGTCTGCCGCATACGGGCTTCGCGCAGCTTGCCCTGGAGCTTGGCGATGTCGGCTTCCGACGAGCGCATCGCGTCGTCCAGCGCTTCGATCTCGGCCCTCAGGCTGTCGGCCATGTCGGCCGCCTTCTGCTTCTCGGTCAGAGCGCCGTGGGCAAGATCCTCGCGGCCCTTGCTGAGCGCCAGCTCCGCTTTCTCGGTCCAACTCTCCTGAAGCCTTTCGAGGCGGGCGATCTGGCGGTGCATCTCCTTCTGGTCGGCGATGGTCCGGGCGGCGCCGGCGCGAACCTCGACCAGGGTCTCCTCCATCTCGAGGATGATCATCCGGATCATCTTCGCGGGGTCCTCCGCCTTGTCGAGGAGGTCGGAGAAATTGGCGGCGACGATGTCGCGCGTGCGGTTGAAGATGCTCATCGGCAGTAGCTCCATGAAACCGAGGCCGGACCCGCCGTATCGCGGGCTGCGCGGGCTCCGGTGCGCTTCGGAGCGGCGCGGGCCGCCGGGCCTCGGCGGGATCCGCACCAGCTTGTCGGCGGGCACGAGGATCGTCTCAGGCACGGGTGGAGGCCGCCGGCGCCGAAGCGTGAAGGGAGGGGGCGGTCTCGACCGCGCGGGCCGGGCCGACCGCGGCTCCGACCGATACGGCGCAAAGCACGATCGCCAGGACCGCCGCCGCCGCACTCTCCTTGATCTTCTGATAATCGAACATCTGACTGCTCCTCGAAACCTGTTGCTGCCCCGCTCGCGGCGGTTGCCAGCATGGTTACAAGGGCCGTGCCAAGTGTTGGAATTGGCGGAAAACTACGGAAAATGGGGAGCAAGGGCGAATTCTGTCGGCCCGATGAACACCCAGCTTTGGGAAATTCCGCCAACCGTTGGGAGGTCCATCGTCCCAGCGGAGGCTGGGACCCCGGGACGAGATGGCACCTGCGCTTTTCGCCCGCTGGGGCGACGATCAGCCCCTCGCCCGAGCGACCATGCGCTGGAGGGTGGAGCGGCGATGGCTCGGCGGGCGAGTCGCGTCGAGGATCTTGGCGCCGGCCATGAACACCGCGCCGGTGCAGGCGGAGAAGAGCAGCCAGCCGCCGAAGCCGGGATATTGGTGGACATAGTGAAGGCCGCGGGTGACTCCGCCGACGGCGAGGGCGTAGATGATCGCCCAGGCTTCGAGCCGGGTCTTGATGACGAAAAGCCTTAACGCCTTCTTCAGCATGTCCGCTAATCAGCAAGATGCGGGCCAGCGGCGGAAAACTGCGGTTTTTGGGAATGGGTGGCGGTGAAAGTGTAAACGGCGCCGACGAATAGGACAGGGCCGGCGGCCGGCGCCGGCCCGCAACCCTTCAGCAGCCGCTGCCGTCGAAATCGCAGTCGTCGAACTCAGGGGCCTTCGCCGTGGCGACGGCGATCACCAGCAAGCCGACGAGCAGACCGCCGCCGATCAAGGCTGCGGTGCCGGTGCTCATGCCGAGCCTGTCCTTGAACTCGCGCGTTCCGGTGCCGCCGATATAGAGGCCCGCTTTGCCGCCGCGGGCCGCTCCCAGCTCGAACATGGCCGCCCTGTAGGTGGAGCCCGCGCCGCGCGGGTCGCGCACCTCGCGGGTGAAGCCCATTTGCAGCCGCGCCTGCGGCCTGACCGGGCTGCGCGTGCCGAGCGGGATGCGCAGGGAGCCGCCGGCGAAGGCTCCGCTGCGTTGCTG
>DATHBY010000031.1:0-2035 GCA_035295885.1 Allosphingosinicella sp. | reverse complement strand
GGCCAGTATCTCGCCTTCAGGCAGAATTATCAGGCGTTCGTGATGCCGCTCATGCCCGGCACCCAGGACGTCGCCGCCGACGCTAAGGGCGGCCCGCTGCCGGTGACGAAGGTGAGCGCGGTCGGAGCCGAGTTCATCCACTGGTCGGGCGGCGGGCGGCGGCTTCACTGGAGCACCGGTCCGGAGGTCTATACGGTCGAGACCGCAGCCTTGTTCGGCTCCGCACCGCCGGCCGAGAACGCGCCCAAATTCCAGCCGCCCGCCCGCGGCCTGTCGCTGTCGATGGAGGTCGAGGCGGACCGGCCAAGCGGCATCGTCGCTCTCACCGGGGCGCGGATCGTCACAATGGCGGGGGCCGACGGCGGGATCATCGACGACGGAGTCCTGATCGTTCGGGGCGACCGGATCGTCGCGGTGGGGAGGCGAGGGGAGGTCGCAATCCCGGCCGGTGCGAAGACGGTCGACGTCACCGGCAAGACCATCATCCCGGGCCTCGTCGACGCCCATGCCCACGGCCCCCAGGGCCAGGACGATCTCATCCCTCAGCAGAACTGGGCGCAGATCGCCAACCTCGCCATGGGGACGACGACCGTGCACGACCCGTCGGCTCGGGCGGCCGAAATCTTCGCTGCTTCGGAAATGCAGCGCGCCGGCAAGATCCTGGCGCCGCGCATCTTCTCGACCGGGGAGATCGTCTACGGCGCCAAGGCGGCCGACGTCTACGCCGAGATCAACACCTTCGAGGACGCGCTCGCCCACGTCCGGCGCCTGAAGGCTCAGGGCGCCCACAGCGTCAAGAATTACAACCAGCCCCGCCGCGACCAGAGGCAGATGGTCGTCGCAGCCGGGCAGAGGGAGGGGATGGAGGTCGTTCCGGAAGGCGGCTCGCTGTTCACCATGGACATTTCGCTGATCCAGGACGGCAATGCGACGGTCGAGCACAATGTGCCGGTCGAGATCTTCTACGACGACGTCGTCAGCCTGTGGACCCAGACGAAGACCAATTACACGCCGACCCTGGTGGTTGCCTACGGCGGCCTCGCCGGCGATCCCTATTGGCGGCAGCACATGGAGGTCTGGAAGCATCCTCTGCTGTCGAGGCACGCTCCGCCGGCCCTTCTCGCCGCCCAGAACGTTCGCCGGACGATGGCGCCGGAGGAGGATTTCGTCGACGACGACACCGCCCGCGAGGCCAAGAAGCTCGCCGACCGCGGAATCCAGGTCGCGATCGGAGCCCACGGGCAGCAGGCCGGGCTCGGATCGCATTGGGAGATGTGGTCGTTCGTCCGCGGCGGCTGGAGCCCGGTCGAGGCGCTGCGCGCCGGCACGATCGCCGCGGCCACCTCCCTCGGCTACGCCCGCGACGTCGGTTCGATCGAGGCGGGCAAGCTGGCCGACCTGGTGGTGCTCGACGCCGATCCCACGGCCGATATCCGCAACAGCGACAAGGTCCACCGGGTCATGCTCGGCGGCCGCCTCTACGATCCCGCGACGATGAACGAGGTGGTGACCGGCACCCGGGTCCGGGCTCCATATTGGTGGGAATCGGACCGCTCCGGAAGCTAGCGGCGTTTAGGCCGAGATCCTCGGGAACCCCGGGCTAGAGTTTGTCCTATTGTGATGGAAGCGAGGCATTCGTCATGCCGGACTTGATCCGGCAACCACCTTCTTCCTCCACCGGGATTGAGAAAAAGGTGGACCCCGGATCAAGTCCGGGGGACGATTCCGCTTCGGCAGGACGAAGTCCGGAGCATGATCGCTTCAGGTTGATCGAGTTGCGTCATTGCGAGCGAAGCGAAGCAATCCAGGGCGGCCTCCGCGACCCGCTGGATTGCTTCGTCGCTGCGCTCCTCGCAATGACGGACCGGACAAAAACGCATTCGTCATGCCTTGATCCGGCATCCACCTTCTTCCTCCACCGGGATTGAGAAAAAGGTGGACCCCGGATCAAGTCCGGGGGACGATTCCGCTTCGGCAGGACGAAGTCCGGAGCATGATCGCTTCAGGTTGATTGAGTTGCCTCATTGCGAGCGAA
>DATHBY010000030.1:0-6465 GCA_035295885.1 Allosphingosinicella sp. | reverse complement strand
GCGCGGCGGGAGGCGGGCAGCGGCGTCGGCGCCCCACCGGCACGGGCGGCCGACCCTGCCGCCCCGCTAAGCAACGCAAGCGCCGTCCGGCTTACACGGGCTTGAGGGATTCCCGTTGATCAGGGCCAAGCGAAGGAAGGAGGTTGCACAACCATGAGCCGATCCGCGGTCCCGAACCCTTGATAAATTCGTGACCTACGCCACTGAGGACGAGCGGAGAAAGCTATCGTGACAAGTCTGTTTCCGGTGCTCGCGACCGCATTGGGCCTCGCGCTCGCCACCCCGCCGGCCGTAGCCGAGATCGTGGTCGGTGTCGCCGGCGCCATGACGGGTCCCAACGCGTGGCTAGGCGAGCAGCAGCAGCGCGGCGCCGAGATGGCGGTCTCCGACCTCAACGCGGCCGGCGGGGTGCTCGGCGAGCAGGTCCGGCTGAGTGTGGTCGACGACGCATGCGAGGTCGAGCAGGCGGTCCCGGCGGCGGAGAAACTCGTGAGCGGGGCGGTCACGGTAGTCGTCGGCCACCTCTGCTCCGGCGCGTCGATTGCCGCCTCCAAGATCTACGCGGCGGCCGGCCTGCTGCAGATCACCCCGGCTTCGACCAACCCGCAGCTGACCGAGCTTGGCTATTCCAACGTCTTTCGGGTCTGTGGCCGTGACGACCAGCAGGGTCTCGTGGCGGGAAGCCATCTGGCAGACAGATGGGCTGGTAAGAGGATCGCGATCCTTCACGACGGCTCGGTCTACGGCAAGGGTCTCGCCGAGGAGACGAGGAAGGAGCTGAACCGCAGGGGGGTGATCGAGGCCCTGTACGACGCCTACGAGCCAGACCAGCAGGACTACTTGGCCGTGGTTGCCAAGCTCGCCGCAGCCAAGATCGACGTGCTCTACGTGGGCGGCTATCTCACCGGGGCCGGCCTCATCCTGCGTGCCGCGCACGACCAGGGCCACCCGCTCAGGCTCGTCGCGGGCGATGCGTTGGCCTCCGAGGACTTCTGGTTGGTCGCCGGCCCGGCGGGGGAAGGAGCGATGTTCACCTTCGCGCCCGATGCCCGCGACAACCCTGCTGCTAGGCCCGTCGTGGAGCGGTTCCGCAGCGAAGGGTTCGAGCCGGCCGGGTATACGTTGGCCGCCTACAGTGCGGTCCAAGTCTGGGCAATGGCCGCCGAGAGGGCCCGAAGCCTGGAGGCCGGCGCGGTGGCCCGTTCGCTGCGCGAGCACGAGTTCGACCTGGTCTCGGGCAAGGTCGGCTTCGACGCCAAAGGTGACCTCAAGGAGCCTACCTTTACCTGGTACATCTGGCGGAACGGCCAGTACGTGCCGGCAGAATGACGTCGTCGGGACTGGCGCCCGCCCTCGTCGCTCGCCGTCTCGTCCTTTCAGGAGGCTCCAGGGACCAGCCGGGCGCCGCCGTGGTGCGGCGGCTCGGGGTACGCGGCCAGCTTATGCTGGCGTTCTCCGGCATCAGCGCGCTCGTCGTCGTTGCGGCGGTAGCCGGGATGCACTCGCTCGAGCGGGTAGGGGAGGCCCTGGGGCGGATCACCGAGGAGCGGGTGCCCTCGGCGCTTGCCTCGCTGGAGCTGTCGCGGCAGGCGGAGCGGATCGTGGCCGCCGCTCCGGCCCTGCTCGCGGTCGGCGACCCGGGTCGGCAACGGGAGGTGTCGGCCGCGGTCACGGGAGAGGCGCAGCTCCTCAATCGGCTGCTCGAGGAGCTGAGGAACAGCGGCATCGCCACCACCGCCCTCGAGCCGCTCGTGGACGGGTTGGGGGACAATCTCGCCCAGCTCGACCGGCTGGTCACCGAACGGCTGCAGCTGCGGGCGCGCAAGACTGCGCTCCTGCAGCGCCTGGGGCAGACGATGATCGGCGCGCAGCGCCTGATCTCGCCCGGCATCGTCGTGATGGACTCGAAGCTCGCGCAGTGGGAGCGGGAGACGCGGCAGGCGATCGCGGATAACGAGCCGCAGGCGCTGGTGGGCTTCCCATTAGCCCGAGAGATTCTGTCGCTCCTGCCGCAACAGCGAGCGCAGATCGAGCTTTCCACCCTGAACGACACCCTCCTGCGGACCGCCACGGCCGAGGCGCAGGAGGACCTGTCGCTTCTCGTCCGGCCGCTCGACCGCTCGCTGGCGAAGTTCGCCGCCCTGATGCCGGGGCTCGACCCGAAGCTGCAGCCGCGGCTCCAGCAGCGGATCAACGAGCTGCGCACGCTGGTCAACGGCCCGGAGAGCATCCCGCAGGCGCGCGCCGACGAGCTCCGGACCGTGGTCGACGCCGAACGCCTGCTGGGCGAGAACGCCGACCTGTCGCGCCGTCTGACCGAGGCCGTGGACCGGCTCATCGCCGGCACGAAGGAAGACACCCGCAGGGCCCGCGGCGACGCCTTGGCGGTGCAGCGCTTCAGCTCGGGGCTCCTCATCGGCGTCGCGAGCCTGAGCCTGATCAGCTCTCTCTTGATCGTCTGGCTCTACGTCGGCGGCAACCTCATCAGGCGTCTGAGGGCGCTCAGCAGCAGCATGCTGGCGATCGCGGGCGGTAATCTGAGGGTTCCCCTGCCGGCGGCAGGCAGCGACGAGATCGGCCGCATGGCCGAGGCGCTAGCCGTGTTCCGCGACACGGCCGTCGAGGTCGAGGAGAACAAGTTGCGCGAGATCGCGCAGGCGCGGCAGCGGTTGGTCGATGCCATCGAGAGCATCAGCGAAGGCTTCGCCTTCTACGACGCCGACGACCGTCTCGTCCTGTGCAACACGCAGTATCGCAACCTGCTCCACCCGAGCGACGCGGCGGCGCTGCAGCCGGGCACGCCGTTCGAGGCGATCATTCGCGACGCGGTCGGGAAGGGCCTCATCGTGGAGGCGGAGGTGGACCCCGAAGCTTACATTAGCGAGCGTCTGGAGCACCACCGCAATCCCGGCCCACCGCAACTGCAGCGCCGCCGCGATGGCCGCTGGCTGCTGATCAGCGAGCGCAGGATCGCGGGCGGCGGCACGGTCGCGGTCTACAGCGATCTCACGGAGCTGAAGGAGAAGGAGCAGCGCGTCGCCTCCGCGAACCGCCAGGTCCTCGACAGCCTGCAGTACGCGAGCCGCATCCAGTCGGCGGTGCTGCCGCCCCGGGATGCGCTCGTCGCGGTGGCCGCGGATCATTTCCTGCTTTGGCAGCCGCGCGATATCGTCGGCGGCGACTTCTTCTGGCTCCGCCATGTGCAGGGCGGCGACCTGATCATGCTCGGCGACTGCACCGGCCACGGCGTCCCGGGCGCCTTCATGACACTGATCGTCACGGGCCTGCTCGACCGCGTGGCGCGCGACCTGCCGGGCGAGAGTCCAGGCCGCCTCCTTTCCGGCCTGCACCGAGAGCTGCAAAGGCTGCTCGGCCAGCACAGGAGCACGGGCGAAACGGACGACGGGCTCGAGGCCGGCTTGTGCTTCCTGAGCAGGGCCGAGCGCAGGGTGGTGTTCGCCGGCGCGCGCTTCTCGTTGTGGCGCGCGCGCGGCGGGGCGGCGGAGGAGATCAAGGGAGGAGGCGTCGGCGTCGGCTTCCGGCGGGTCCCGGCCGACACGGTGTTCGGCGACCTCACCTTGGACCTTGCCGAAGGCGACAAGCTCTACCTGACCACCGACGGGCTCACCGACCAGATCGGAGGTGACCGCCGGCGCTCGTTCGGCAAGGGGCGTCTCGCCCGGTTCATCGCCGACCACCACGGAGGTCCGATGGCCGAGCAGGGGGCGGCCCTGAGCCGCCTCCTCACCCAGTACCAGGGCCGGGAGGCGCGTCGCGACGACGTCACGGTGTTGGGCCTCGACCCGCTCGGGACATAGGAGATCCGCATGCTGGCAAGTAGCCTTTTCGAGCTTCGCGCCAGGTTGAGCGACGCGGGCATCATCTTCGCCTACTGCGGATACGTCTCCGAGCCGATGCTGACCGGACTGGGCGAAGCCGTGAAGCAAAGGCTCGCCGCCGAGGACATGGACACCAAGACGTTGCGGAGCGTCTTCGCCGTCTTCATCGAGCAGATGCAGAACATCATTCGCTACTCGGCGGAAAAGAGGCAGCGGACGGCCCCCGGCGAGCACGCCCCATCCCCCGAGGTCCGCTACGGCCTCATCACCATCGGCCGCGACGGACAAGGCATCGTGGTCAAGGCCGGCAACCTGGTCCACGTGGAGGACGTGGTACGCCTGGGAAGCAAGCTCGGGCACATCCGGGCGGCGGACAGGGCAGGGCTGAAGGCGCTCTACAAGGAGACGCTGAAGGGCGGGCCGGTTGAGCCCGACGGCGAGACCAGCAAGGGGGCCGGGGTTGGGTTCATCGAGATCGCTCGCCGGGCGTCGAAGCCGATCGACTTCGAGTTCATGAGCGTCGACGACCGATTTTCCTTCTTCGCCCTGCAAGCTGAAATATGAGATGTTGAAGGTGCCTCATGAACAATCTTAAGATGCCTTCTACCGATCGAACGCCAGAAATTGACTTTGATTTCGGCAACAACCATCTGATCTTGAGAGGTGAATCTTACCCTGAGGATGCTTTTTCTTTTTACAAGCCGGTATTTGAAGTCCTTGACGACTATCTTGTTCAGCTCGGAACCGGCAGCTGCCAGTTCGATTTCGAGATCATCTACTTCAATAGCTCGAGCGCGAAGGCGATCATGACGCTCTTCGAGAAACTCGACGCGGCCGCGGCCGGCGGCGCGAGTGTGACGATCGTCTGGCACTACGACGAGGAGGACGACACCATGCAGGAACTCGGCGAGGAGTTCGGCGAGGATCTCGAGCACGCCGCGTTCCGCTTGACCAAGCTCGCCGCCGGGTCGTGAACGACGACCTCTTCGCGCGCGAGGAAGGGCTCCTCGCCGCCTCGCGCGCCTTCGCCGAACGCGACAGCTTCGCGAGCGAGGCTGAGCGCGGAGCGTTCGCGGATCTCCTGAAAGGCTACGAGAAGCTCTTCAAGATCACTCGGCGCCTTATGCGCCTCAGTGATCGCAACGAGCGCGAGCTCAACGAGATGGTGGGACGGGAACGACTGGCCGCGGAAGAAGTTTCGCGGAAGAACAAGGAGCTAGAGACTGTTTCCAACAAGCTGTCCAAATATCTCTCGCCGCAGGTATATACTTCAGTCTTCACCGGCGCTCAAGAAGTCAAGCTGGAAAGCCAACGAAAAAAGCTTACCATATTCTTCTCCGATATCGCCGGCTTCACCGAAGTTACGGACAAGATGGAGTCGGAGGACCTGACGCATTTGCTCAACCATTACATGACCGAGATGGCGCAGGTGGCGCTCCATTACGGGGCAACTATTGATAAGTACATTGGCGATGCCATTATGATCTTCTTCGGTGATCCCGAGACGAGAGGAACGAGGAAAGACGCGGTCGCTTGTGTCCGGATGGCGATCGCCATGCAGAGGCGCATGGCCGAGCTCGCCGACGTCTGGCGCGACGGCGGCATCGAGGTGCCGCTGCGATGCCGCATCGGGATCCATACCGGCTATTGTACGGTCGGTAACTTCGGCAGCGAGGATCGGATGGACTACACCATCGTCGGTGGAGCGGTGAACCTCGCATCCCGTCTCGAGCACGAGGCGCCGGCGGGGGGAATTTTGCTCTCTTACGAGACGTACGCGCACGTCAAGGACGAGGTTTACTGTGAGGAGCGAGGCCGGATCCACGTCAAGGGCCTCGCTTATCCGGTTGCCACCTTCGTCGTCGTCGACCTGCGCGAGGACCTCGAGCATGCCGGGGAGCTCCTGCGGGAGGAGCTGCCCCACCTCAGGCTCGACGCGGCCCCGGAGCGAATGTCGGAGGAGGAGCGTGCTGCGGCGGCGGTAGTGCTGCGGCACGCGCTCGCGCGGGTGGAGAAGGGCGGGAACGCGCTCGGACCGGCACGACCCGTCACGCCCGGGGCCGAGGCTGGCCGCTCCCGGCCGGAGAAGCCGGACGGTAGGGGAGAAGAGAAGGATCGGACCCCGAACTCGGCCTCGGGGGCGCTACGCGCTGAGGCCTCCAAGACCTATAGTTGAGGCTATTCGATCATGGAGGGTTTCACCCGACTAACGCCGGGGTGAGATTGCCGCAGTTGCAGTGATAGAAGGCGAACAAGGCCATGGTCGCCTCGACCATCGCGACCGACCTCGAGACGACGCAGGTGCGGCGGCGGAAGCGGGCGAACCAGTGCCGTTGCCTGGCATTGTTGCTCTCGCTGCGCTGGGTCTGGTCCTTGCCGACGTAGTGCCGACCCGCCGGCAGGGCGGCGTCGTAGGGCGCCCAATCGTCGGTGCAGAACAGGCGCACGCCCCAGGGCTCCAGGCGGGCCAGCAAGCGCTCGAGCGTGACCCGGTCGCGGTCGCCGCACTCCCAGTCGATCAGCCGGCCGGTCGCGCGCTCGAGGGCCTTCCAGATCCGGAGCTTGCGCGTCTTTTCTCGACGAAGCGCCACATCTCGTCGAGTTCCACCACGACCGCCCGGCCGCT
>DATHBY010000029.1:0-4539 GCA_035295885.1 Allosphingosinicella sp. | reverse complement strand
CCTGTTCCTTCAACGGCTTACCGGATTGGTCCCGGGTTCGGCTACCCGTAAAAAATCAGTGCGGAGGCGGAAAGCGGCCGCTTGTTGCCCGGAAGCGACAGCTTGGGGGGGATTGCTCGAAATGGCTTTTTGTTTCAAAGGGTTCGCGAATCCGACCTTGGGGAGGAGTTGGTGATCCCTTTCTTTCGCCTGCCGCGCCTGATCGCCTTGCTGGCCGCGGCCCTGCTCGCCCTGACGGCGGCTCCGGGCTGGGCCGCCGTCTCCATCACCTTCTATTCCAAGGAACTGGGAGCCAGCTTCCCGCACGCCTTCGTCATCCTCGAAGGAACGCTCGATCGGGGAGGCCCGCGAATCGAGGAGGATTACGGCTTCACCGCCAAGACCATCAGCCCGGCCATATTGTGGGGCAAGGTGGCGGGCGAGGTCATCACCGATCATACCGCCGGCTACGTCAAGGGCAGCGACCGCCACTTCACCGTCGCCCTCACCGACGCCGAATATGACAGGGTGATGGCGACGATCGCCCGCTGGCGCTCGACCAAGCAGCCCTCCTACGACCTCGACAAGCACAATTGCGTCCATTTCGTCGCCGATCTCGCCGCCGCCATCGGCATGACTCCCGACACCAGGAAGCTGATGAAGAAGCCGCGCTCCTTCCTCGAGACGCTCACCGCGCAGAACCGCGCCTGGCTTAAGGGCCGCAACGCGACTCTGCACCGCCTTGGCCCCGGCCCCAAGGTCGTCCCCCGCGCTTGACATTTCGTCCGCCGTCGAATGTTAGCGCCCGGACAGCGGCGATCCCGCCGCCCTTCATCCATTCCAGAGTGATATCCGAATGAACGCCTCCCGCACCGAGCAGATCGTGGTCGTCGGTCTCGGCTATGTCGGCCTCCCGCTCGCCGTCGCCCTGGCGCGCAACTTCAGCGTCGTCGGCCTCGACATAGACGAACGGCGGGTCGAGGAGCTGCGGCAGGGCATCGACCGCACTCACGAGGTCGAGACCGGAACGCTCACCGCTTCGCCGCTCAAGCTCACCAGCCGCTCCGCCGACGCGGCCGGGGCCGACATCTATATCGTCACAGTGCCGACTCCGGTCGACGGCGACAACAGCCCCGATCTCGGCCCGGTGATCAGCGCCACTCGAAGCCTCGCCACCCTGCTCGATCGCGAGCGCAGGCCGATCGTCGTCTACGAGAGCACCGTCTATCCCGGAGTGACCGAGGAGGTATGCGGGCCGCTGATCGAGGAGGTGTCGGGTCTTCAGCGCGGCCGCGACTTCTTCCTCGGCTACTCGCCCGAGCGGATCAACCCGGGCGACCGCGAGCATACGGTGGACCGAATCATCAAGGTCGTCGCCGGCGAGAACGAGGCGGTGACCGAGCGGCTCGCCGCCATGTACGGCGCGGTGACCAGCGCCGGAGTCTTCCGCGCCGCCTCGATCAAGACCGCCGAGGCCGCCAAGGTGATCGAGAACGCCCAGCGCGACATCAACATCGCCTTCATGAACGAGATCACCAAGATCTTCTCGAAGCTCGACATCTCGATCTGGGACGTGCTCGCCGCGGCCGGCACCAAGTGGAACTTCCTGCCCTTCCAGCCCGGCCTGGTTGGCGGCCACTGCATCGGGGTCGACCCCTATTACCTCAGCTTCCGGGCGCAGCAGCTCGGCCTCGATCCCCACGTCATCCTCGCCGGCCGCTCGACCAATGACGGCATGGGCGCCTGGGTCGCCGACGGCCTGCACGCTCGGCTCGGACGGGCCGGGCGCGCCCTGGTCATGGGCCTCGCCTTCAAGGAGAATGTCCCCGATCTCAGGAACAGCAGGGTCATAGACGTCGTCCGCCGGCTGCAGGAGCTCGGCCACGAGGTCACCGTTCACGACCCCCTCGCCGACGCCGGCGAAGCCCGCCACGAATATGGAGTCGATCTCGCGGCCGACGCCTTCGACAGGAATTACGACCTCGTCCTCGTCGCCGTCCCGCACGCCGCTTATGCCGAGCTCGACAATGCCAAGCTGAGCGGCCTGGTGGCGGAGGGCGGACTGCTCGCCGACCTCAAGGACCTCTACAAGGCCCGCGACCTGCCGGGCGTGAAGCGCTGGACTTTGTAGGGGGGCCGCCGCCGGCCTGCGGATCTCCGCTGCGTTCGGGCCGAGGCGGCGCGCTCTGCGCAACCGCGGTGCGGATCAGACGCCGTGATAGGCCCGGTACCACTCCACGAAGCGCGGCACGCCCTCGTCGATCGAGGTCGTCGGCCTGAACCCCAGGTCGCGCTCTATCGCGCTGATGTCGGCATAGGTGTCGCGCACGTCGCCGGGCTGCATCGGCATCAGCTTCCTCTCCGCCTTGCGGCCGCAGGCCTGCTCGATCAGGCCGATCATCCGGGTCAGCTCCTCGGAGCGGTGGTTGCCGATATTGTAGAGGCGGTGCGGGCTTCGGCTGCCGCCGGCTTTGGGCTCGCCGTCGTCGGGGGGCGGATTGTCGAGGGCGGCGACGACTCCGGTGACGATGTCGTCGATGTAGGTGAAGTCGCGCCGCATATTGCCTTCGCCGAAGACGTGGATCGGCTCGCCGGCGAAGATCGCCCTGGTGAACAGCCACATCGCCATGTCGGGCCGGCCCCAGGGCCCGTAGACGGTGAAGAATCTGAGGCCGGTCTGCGGAAGCCGGTAGAGATGGGCGTAGGTCTCGCTCATCAGCTCGTCCGCCTTCTTGGTGGCGGCATAGAGGGACAGGGGATGGTCGACCCGGTCCTCGACCCGGAAGGGCAGGCTTTCATTGCCGCCGTAGACGGAGGAGGAGGAAGCGTAGACGAGATGGGAGGCGCCGCTGGCTCGGGCGAGCTCCATCATGTTGAGGTGGCCGACCAGGTTGGACTGGATATAGGCCCGGGGGTTCTCCATCGAATAGCGCACGCCGGCCTGGGCACCGAGGTGGACAATGCGGTCGAATTCGACGCCGTCGAGCGCGCGCTCGAGCACATCATTGTCGGCGAAGTCCGTTTCGATCGAGGTGAAGCCGTCCCCGTGATCGCGGCGCAGCTTCGAATCCCGGGCCCGCTTGAGGGCGACGCTGTAATAATCGTTGAAATTGTCGATCCCGACGACCTCGTCGCCCCGCTCGAGGAGGCGGGCGGCGACGTGATGGCCGATGAAGCCGGCGGCGCCGGTCACGAGGATCTTCATTGATGGTCCCTGCCGCCCCGGCTTCGATGCGAGGAGAAATATGCGATGAGAAGTGTGCGCCCCTTAAAGGCGGCATCCGGCGATGCCAAGCCGTGGCGGTCGGGAGCGGGCTTCCGTCATTGCGAGCGAAGCGAAGCAATCCAGCGGCCGAAGGCGCCCGAGACTGGATTGCTTCCTCGCTTCGCTCCTCGCAATGACGGAGCCTGACGATCGAACCGGCGCTCAGGCCGCGGCGGCGGCGTCCGTCTCGCGAGCCTCCAGGAACCAGCGCTCCTCGCCCTCGATCCCGATCGCGGTGAGGGTGCCGGAGCGGTAGGCGCCGGTATCGAGGGCGATCCGGTTGGGATGCTCCTCCGCGCGATCGACGATGGTGTGGCCGTGGACGACGACGACGCCATGGTCGCTGCGGTCGTCGAGGAAGCCCTCGCGAATCCACCTGAGGTCGCGGCCGACCTGCTTGTCGAGCGCCACTCCGGGGCGGATTCCGGCGTGGACGAACAGATAGTCGCCGAAGCGGAAGCTGTCGTGCATCTCGTCGAGGAACCGGACATGGCTCTCCGGCACCTGAGCGATCAGCCGCTCCATGATCGCGGCCGGAGTCGCATTCAGCATCCAGCCGGTGGTGATGCCATAGCTTTGCGCGCATTCGGTGCCGCCATAGGCCAGCCAGTGCTGCACGCCGGAGTCGTCGCCGCCGAGGACTCCGAGGAAGAATTCCTCGTGATTCCCCTTCAGGAAGACGTTGCGGGCGAAAGCGGGGGGGCGATCGACCAGGAGGTCGACGACCCCCCGACTGTCGGGGCCGCGGTCGACCAGGTCCCCGAGGAAGACCAGCCACGTCTTGGCCGGCCCGCGCCTCGCATTGTCCTCCTCGATGCGGGCGAGGAGCTCGGCGAGCAGGTCGAGCCGTCCGTGGACGTCGCCGATCGCGTAGGCACGGCTGCCCGGCGGGCCGCGTCGGCCCCTGGACGTCCGGCTTTTCGAAAACAGGCGACTCAACATGCACGCACTCCGTCGGCAATCGAGCGCCGATATTTGTTGTAGTGGCGCAGTTACAAGCTTTTAAGCCCGCTCAAGGGCAGTTTCGACAACCCCGGAGCGGCAAAGTCTGGACGGCGGCGGCGAAAGAAGCTAAGCGGCGCAAGGAGATACAGGCAGCTCGCCTTGAGTGGCATCGCGGGCATTGCATCCTGAGGGAGCAATGCGCGCCGAATCGCGCGCACGGGCTGTTTCACGTTAGCCATCGATTGTGTAAGGGCCATCGGCCCCGACGGGAGTGAGATGAACATGCAAATGTTTCGGCATGAGGAGCGTAACCCTTCCATCACTCGGCTGCTGCAGCGCGCCGTGCTCGT
>DATHBY010000028.1:0-3227 GCA_035295885.1 Allosphingosinicella sp. | reverse complement strand
GCCATGATCTTCATCAGGGTCGACTTCCCCGAGGCGTTCGGCCCGATGATCTCGATCTTCGCGTCGGGGTAGAATTGCAGGTGGATGTTGTTGAGGATGGGCTTGGGCGCGCCCGGGAAGGTCTTGGTCATGCCCTTCATGACGAAGCTGTACTGTGCGGCCATGGCGGCGCGGTCTCCGGAAGAATCTGTGCGGGAATGCGGGTTTGGCGCCTAACTAGTGGGGCGGGCGGCCAATGTCACCCTCCCCCTCGTCTCACTCCGCGCCGTGTTCATGGATTCCCGCTTTCGCGGCAATGACGTTGTGGCTACGGCCCCCCCCATGAAAAAGACCCTGCTCCTCGCCGCCGTGCTGCTCGCTTTCCCCGCCTTCGCCCAGAACCTCAGCCAGGCCGAGCGCCTGCGCGATGCGGCGCTGAAGGACGAGGTGGCTTACGACATCGTCGAGGGGCTGACGACGGAGGTCGGCCCCCGACCGGCCGGCACCGACGCCGAGGCCCGGGCGCGGGAGTGGGCGGTTCGGCGGCTCAAGGCGCTCGGCTTCGCCAACGTCCATGTCGAGACCTACGACATGCCGGTCTGGGTTCGGGGCGAGGAAAAAGCGGAGATCGTCGCCCCCTTCCCGCAGAAGCTGGTCGTCACCGCGCTCGGCAACAGCGGCGCGACGCCGCCCGGCGGGGTGACGGCGCAGGTCGTCGCCTTCGACGGCCTGGCCGCGCTCGAGGCGGCCAGGGACTCCGACGTGCGCGGCAAGATCGTCTTCGT
The DNA here is from genome assembly GCA_035295885.1 of Allosphingosinicella sp. Taxonomy (GTDB): domain Bacteria; phylum Pseudomonadota; class Alphaproteobacteria; order Sphingomonadales; family Sphingomonadaceae; genus Allosphingosinicella. The sequence continues at coordinate 2,463 of DATHBY010000028.1, read as the reverse complement.
CACCCACCGGATGACTGCGACCCAGGACGGATCCCAATATGGCTTCTTCGGAGCCGTCCGGCGGACCGGGCCCTCGGTGGCGAGCCGCAAGGGCGCCGCGGGAATCGTCATCCGCTCGCTCGGCACCGACTATCACCGCAACCCGCATACCGGGACGCAGACCTGGGGCGAAGGCGCGACTCCGATCCCGGCGGCCGCCCTGTCCCTCCCGGACGCCGAGCAGCTGCAGCGGATATTGAAGCGGGGCAAGCCGGTGACGATGCGGCTGCTCCTGACTCCGCGCAACCTCGGCATCCGCCAGTCCGGCAACGTCGTCGCGGAAGTTCGCGGCACCGACCCCGGCGCCGGGATCGTCCTGATCGGCGGCCATCTGGACAGCTGGGACCTCGGCACCGGAGCGTTCGACAATGCCGCGGGGGTGGCCATCACCGCCGCGGCGGCGAAGCGGATCATGGCGGCGGGCCGGCCGCGGCGGACGATCCGGGTGGTCTGGTTCGGCTCGGAGGAGGTGGGCGGCTACGGCAACAAGGCCTATCGCTCGGCCCATAAGGACGAGAATATCGTCTTCGTCTCGGAATCCGACTTCGGCGCCGACCGGGTGTGGAGGATGGATCCGGGCTTCGCCGAGGCGAATTCGGCGCTTGCGGACCGGATCGCCGCCGCTCTGGCGCCGCTCGGTATCGCCCGTTCGACGACCCCCGCGGGAGGCGGAGTCGACCTCGGCCCCTGGGTCGCGGCCGGAGTCGCGGCGGTCGACCTGCAGCAGGACGGCACCCGCTATTTCGACTATCACCACACGCCCGACGACACTCTCGACAAGGTCGATCCCGAGCAGCTCAGGCAGAATGTCGCCGCCTGGACGGCGATGCTGGCGCTGGTCGCGAACGCGCCAGAAGAAATTCACCGCAAACCGCCCAATCCCTGACCCCGAGCTTGACGCCGGGCCCGCCGCGCGGGAGACGACGGCGGGGACAGGGGCCAGGCAGTCCGGGCGACTGCCTGCCTGTTCATGGTCGGGGAGACAGGATTCGAACCTGCGACCCTCTGCTCCCAAAGCAGATGCGCTACCAGGCTGCGCCACTCCCCGTGCCGCAAAGCCTTAAGTTTCCGGTCCCGGCGCGGCAAGCCCGTTCCTCTTCACCCGCATGGCCGAAAGCGGCCGTCTGCTCTATGGCAGCGCCATGGAGGGACCGGACACCGGCGCGGACCTTGCCGCTCTTCTCGCGGAGCCCGAGTGGCTGCCCCACCGGATCGCGGGCGGCGGCGCCGAAATCGAGTTCGTCCGCCTGTCGCGGGCCGAGCAGCGCGCCCTTCCCTTCCTCGACGAGAGGTTCGTGGGCGAGAGCGTGCCCCGCGGCCGGGCCGCGCTCGCCGATATCGCCGCGGCGAGACCGGCGGCGGAGTCGGAATGCCACTTCATCTTCCATTCCGCCTTCTGCTGCTCGACCCTCCTCGCCAGGGCGCTGGACGTCGACGGGGTGGCGACGGTGCTCCAGGAACCCCGGGCGCTGGTCGATCTGGCCGCCGCGCTGCCGGCTTCGGGAGGCCGCGATGAGGTCAGGCCGGCGCTGGACTCGGTCCTCGCCCTCCTTCAGCGGCCCCATGAGGCGGGCGAAGCGGCGATCCTCAAGCCGGGGAACTTCGCCAATCCGCTGATCGAGGACCTGCTCGAGCTTCGGCCGCGAGCCCGGGCACTCTTGATGTACGTGCCTCTTCCGGCTTTCCTGCTCGCAATCGTCCGGCGCGGCACCTCCAACCGTCCCTGGGCGCGGCGCATGGCCACGATCTTCCGGCGCCATCCGCAATTCGAGACGACCAGGGGACGCGACCTGCTGCTGCTGACCGACCTCCAGGTGGCGGCGTGGGTGTGGCTTCATCACCACGCCCAGTTCGAGCGGCTGGTGGGCGAGCAGCCGCCCGGCCGGATCGCGACTCTCGACGCCGGCGCGTTCCTCGCCGACCCGGTCCGGACCCTGGTCGAGGCGTCGGCCCTGTTCCGCCTCGATGTCGACCAGGCTCGGGCCGAGGCCATCGCCGCTGGCCCCGCCTTCCGGCAGAATGCGAAGCGGCCCGGCAAGGCGTTCGATCCGGCGGCCCTGAAGCGGGAGGAGGCCGCGGCGAAGTTCGCCCACGGAGCGGAGATCGAGGAGGCCGTGGGCTGGGCGGGCGCTCTGGCGGAGAAAGAGGGAATAAAGCTGAGCCTGGAGGCGCCCTTGCTCCGCCGGCCCTGAGGCCGCCGGAGCAGGTGGTGGGCCCGGGAGGATTCGAACCCCAGCCCAGCCGTTTTAGGAGCGGCCGACTGCGAAGTTGGGCGACCGACCCTTTCAAGCAAACCGATAAGCGGCTAAGGGCATGGCCCAGACGCATCGCTGAGGGCACAGCGGATGAAGCGATCGATCCTCTTCTCTCTGCTCGTTCTAACGGGCGGCTGCGCCGCCGCAGCCAGGCCCACCCACTTTCCCT
>DATHBY010000027.1:0-5162 GCA_035295885.1 Allosphingosinicella sp. | reverse complement strand
CGGCGCGAGGAAGTCCGCAAAGCGCATGGCGAGTCGATAGGGCCGGGTCGGGGGGCTGTCCAGAACGGGAGCGCAAGCGGGGCAGGCGCAAAAAAAAAGGGCCGCCCGAAGGCGGCCCTGAAGTGGCTGGATTGAAGTTTTAGAACTTAATTTCCGCACCGGCGTAGAACATGCGGCCGAACGGGTTGAACGGGTTGCCGCCCTCGTTTCCGAGCAGGTCGAACGGCGGCAGCCGGTCGAGCACGTTGTCGATGCCCATGTAGAATTTGAACCGGTCGGCCGCCTTAATGTCGAGGCGGAGGTCGTTATAGGTAACGGCCGGATACCAGGCGCGCGGCAAGGCGTCCGGGTTGAGCGGCGGCCGCCCCTGGACCGAGAAGAGGGTCTCGTAATCGACCGAGATCACCTGCCTGCCGATGTAGCGCAGCCGGTAGCCGAGGTTGAAGATGCCCCACTCGAGATTGGCGGAGAGCTGGCCCTGCCACTGCGGATCGCCGAGCTCGCTCAGCTGCCGGTCGTAGAATTCGGGCCTCGTGATGTCGGTATAGTTGTTCCGCTTGAGCGTGTGGGACAGGATTCCGCGAAGGTTGACCGTGACGTCGCCGCCGATCTTCCTCCGGTAGGCCATGTCGAAGTCGATTCCGGCCGTGTCCTGCTTGGCGAAGTTGAACGGCGCGATCAGGGCCGACGGTCCGGTCACCGTCAGCGGCACGGTCGCGCCGTCGTGGATGACGTTCGACTGGCCGGCGAAGGTGCCGTTCGGGTTGCGGAAGACGGCCGCGCAGAACGGATTGTCGATGCCGCCCGGATTGTCATAGCACTGGTTGATGATCGTCTGGCCGCCCAGCGAGAAGATCACGTTCGTGATCTTGATGCGGTAGTAATCGACCGTCAGCGAGAAGCCCGGCAGGAAGCGCGGCTGGAACACTCCGCCGATCGTGAGGCTCTTGCCGGTCTCCGCGTTCAGGTTCGGGTTGCCGCCGCTGTTCGCCAGGATGCCCGAAGCCGGAACGTTGGTGAAAGGCGCCGTCGTTCCGTTGAACGTCTGGGTCGTCGGCACTCCGGCCGCGGCGCAATTCTTCGCACGGTTCGGGTTGTTGGGAATATTCGTCTGGCTGCACGGGTCGACGAAGGCGTTGATGAACGTCTGGCTGGGCGTCCCGAACAGGTCGCCCTGGGTCGGCGCGCGGACCGATTTCGCGTAGCCGGCGCGGAAGCGAACGTCGCGGATCGGCGCCCAGGTTCCGTTCACGTTGTACGCGAAGACGGTGCCGGTGGCGTTGTTATAGTCGGAGAATCGGCCCGCTGCGTCCAGGCTCAGCTCATGGAAGAACGGCGTCTCCCTGAGGATCGGAATGCTGATCTCGGCGAAGGCCTCTTTCACCACCAGCGTCGGCGGCTTGAAGTCCGCAATGGCGTTGAGGAAGGTCTGGCCGCTCGACGTCACCGGATCGTAGGCCGCGAAGGCCGTCTGCCGGCGATACTCGCCGCCGAGCACGAAGCCGATCGGGCCGCCGGGCAGCTCGAACACCTGCGAGGTATCGCCGGAAACGAAGGCGATGGTGTTGAACAGGGTGGCGCGCTGCTCGCGGGTCGAATTGACGATGAAATAGTTCAGCGCGGCCTGAGAAGGCTGGCCGTGGCCGAACAGGTTGACCGGCACGCAGTTCGGATCGTCATTGGCCGTCGATGCGTCGTTGTTGATGGCGCAAACGATATTGCCCGCGGCGTTGCGCACCGCGTTGATCGAGTTGGCGTAGCGCGCGAGATGAACGTTACCCTCGGTCGCATAGAAGGTCTTGAGGTGTCCGTAATTGCCCGAGACCTCGTACCTCCAGTCGTCGTTGAACTGACCGGTGACTCCGCCGACGATCGAATAGGTGTCGCGCTCGTGCTTCTCGCCGCGGCCGCCGAAGTCGACGTTGAAGCGCTGGGCGAGGAAAGTGGTCGCCCCCGGCGCCAGGATCGACACGAGGGTCGCCCGCGCCTGATCGGTCAGGAACGGGTTGTTGATGCTGAACGAGTTGTTGAAGAAGGTCGGCTGCCCCTCCTGGTTGGAGTGGGTGCGGACGAACTTCGCCTCGAGGAAGGGCACGAAGGCCTCGCTCACGTCGAAATGCGCCAGCAGGTTGGCGGCCTTGCGTTCGATGCCCGGCGCAAGCATTCCGGTCAGCCGGAGCGTCGAGCCGAGGCCGCCGATGCAGTTGCCGGAGGCCGGCCGCAGATCCTGGGTGCAGACGTTGCGGACGAACTGGCCGTCGGGCAGGAAGACGAAGGCGTGGCCGAACTGGGCGAGCGGGTTGGTGCTGCCCGGGTTGGTGACCCCGGTGCAGACTCGGGCCCGGCGGGCCTGGAACGCCGCCGCGGACTCGCCCGCCGCCGCAGCCACCGGACAGGCGCCCGCGAGCAGGCCGCCTTCGGAGATGTTGTTGTTGCGGACGCCCTGAAGGAAGCTCGTGTCGGGAACGCCGTTGCCCGTGGACGGCTCCGCCGGGATACAGGGTATCGGATTGGCGGTGGTGCCGCAGTTCGAGAGACCGGGCTGGTTGTTGTGGATGGCCGGGTTCGTGATCTGGCCCGTGAACTGGGTCGCGTTGAACTGGCTGCGGCCGCTGAAGGCGCCCGTCTGACGGTCGCGCATCGTGTTGTAGAGCGTGTCCGCATAGGCATATTCGAGAGCCACGGCGACGTTGCCGCGGCCGTCGCTGAAGTTCTTGCCGGCGGTGAGGCTCGTGAAATAGGAGCCGCGGTCGCCGCGCGAGGAGATGCCGCCCTGGCCGCGCAGACGGATGCCGTCGAAGTTGCGCTTCAGGACGAAGTTGACGACGCCGGCGACGGCGTCCGAGCCGTAAATGGCCGAGTTGCCGCCGGTGACGATGTCGACCCGGTCGATCAGGTCGGTCGGAATGGTGTTGACGTCGACGCGCTCGACGCCCGGCGTCGCAGTCACCTGGCGGCGGCCGTTGACCAGCACCAGCGTGCGGGCGGTGCCCAGGCCACGAAGGTCGAGAGCGTTGATGCCGGCGGTGCCGATGAAGCGGGTCGAGTTCGCCTGACCGAAGGTGGTGCGAAGCTGCGGCAGCTGGTTCAGCTGGTCGCCGACGGAGACGCCGGCCGTGTTCGCCAGGTCCTGAATGCCGAGCGAGGTGATCGGCACCGAGGAGACCAGGGTCGGGCGGTTGATGCGGGTGCCGGTGACGACGATCTGCTCGCCGGTCGCGCCCTCATCGGCGGTCTGGCCGGATTCGAGCTCGACCTCGTTTTGCTCGAGCTTGTCGGGGTCCTCAGCCTCCGTGACGGGATCCTCCTCCACCGGAGTCTCCTGGGCCAGAGCAGGGGACGCGAAAGCGACCGCAAAACCAACGAAAACCGCCGAGCGCAGAGCGCTCGATCCGAGCAGACCAAATTTTCTCATCCCGAATCATCCCTCTTAATCAACCGCGCCTGCCACTGCGCACGGCTTCTGAATTGACGCAGAGACGATTCAGCCCCCCCGTGCAAGGGCGGGAGGGCTGCCGTTCATTAAAAGTTCAGCGACTGTAACAGTTCTGCAACAGGCCTCTCCGGGCGCGATCCGAATTACGCTTTGGGAAGAAGCGCTTGGCGGTGGAAGCCTAGCGCTCCACGCAGAGCGCGATGCCCATGCCGCCGCCGATGCACAGGGTCGCCAGGCCCTTCTTCGCGTCGCGCCGGCCCATCTCGTAGAGAAGGGTCGTGAGCACCCTGGCTCCGCTCGCGCCGATCGGGTGGCCGATGGCGATCGCGCCTCCGTTGACGTTGACCTTGTCCGGATCCCAGCCGAGTTCCTTGCCGACCGCCAGCGCCTGCGCCGCGAACGCCTCGTTGGCCTCGATCAGATCGAGATCGGCGACCGACCACCCGGCTTTCCGGAGCGCGCGCTGGGTCGCCGGAACCGGGCCGATGCCCATGATCGACGGGTCGACTCCGGCCGAGGCCCAGCTCGCCACCCGGGCGAGAATGGTGGCGCCGCGGCGCTCGGCCTCCTCGCGGCTCATCACCACCAGAGCGGCCGCGCCGTCGTTGAGCCCGGAGGCGTTGCCGGCGGTGACGGTGCCGTCCTTGCGGAAGGCGGGGCGAAGCCCGGAGAGCGCCGACTGCTCGACTCCGTCGCGTATATATTCGTCATTCTCGACGACCGTCTCGCCCTTGCGGCTCTTCACCGTCACCGTGGCGATCTCGTCGCGGAACCGTCCTTCGGCGCGGGCGCTCGAAGCCTTGTTCTGGGAAGCGGTCGCGAACGCGTCCTGGTCGTCGCGGGTGACCTGGTACTGCTCGGCGAGATTCTCGGCGGTGATGCCCATGTGATAGCCGTTGAACACGTCGGTCAGGCCGTCCCTGATCATCGTGTCGATCAGCTCGAGCCCGCCCATCTTGGTTCCGCCGCGAAGATGCTGGGCGTGGGCGGAAAGGCTCATGCTCTCCTGCCCGCCGGCGACGACGATTCCGGCGTCGCCGGTCTGGATCGCCTGGCTCGCCAGAGCCACCGCCCGAAGCCCCGATCCGCACACCTGATTGACTCCCCAGGCCGGCACTTCCTTGGGCACTCCCGCCGCCATCGACGCCTGCCGCGCCGGATTCTGGCCCTGGGCGGCGGTCAGCACCTGGCCGAGGATGACCTCGCTCACCTCCTCGGGCGCAACTCCGGCCTGCTCGAGCGCCGCGACGATCGCGATCCGCCCGAGCTCGTGGGCGGAGGTGGAGGCGAAGGATCCGAGGAACGACCCGACGGGGGTGCGCTTGGCGGCGGTGATGACGACGTCGGTGGCGGACATGGCGTAGCGACTCCTGTTGGTCCTTCGATACGTACTTCGATTCGCCGTTTCGCCAGGCTCAACGGCTACTCAGGATGATCGGAAGGAGAATTTATCCCAGCCGCTCATCCTGAGTAGGGACTGAGCCCGGCGAAGGCCCGTATCGAAGGACGCTCCCGGAACGGTTCGCGGCAGCCCCTAGCACCGCTCCGCATTGCGGGAAAGCCAGCCGGCGAGAGGCTCCCACAAGGCCGACTTCGCCCGTCCCCCGACGACCATTCCGACATGCCCCTGCGCCAGCTCCATCCGCTCGCCCGCGCCGGTCGCCGAGGCGGCCGGAACGATCCGGTCGCTGGTCGAGAGGATGTCGAGGAATGGACAGGGGAGGGC
>DATHBY010000026.1:0-6928 GCA_035295885.1 Allosphingosinicella sp. | reverse complement strand
CAAGGCGCTGGTCGACACCGCCCACCTCTACGGCAAGAAGGTCGCCGTCCACGCCCACGGCGCCGATGGGATCAACTCGGCGCTCGCCGCAGGCGCCGATTCGATCGAGCACGGCACCCTGCTCGACTCCGAAAGCCTTCGCCTGTTCAAGGCCGGCCGGGCCTATTACGTGCCCACCCTGTCGACCGTGAACGGCTATCTCGAGCGTATCGCCGCCGATCCCAACGCCTACGCCCCCGACGTTCGCGCCAAGATCGACTGGCGCATCTCGATCACCGGCGACGCGCTCCGCAAGGCCGTCCCCGCGGGAGTGCGGATCGCCTTCGGGACCGACGCCGGAGTGTCCAAGCACGGCCGCAACGCCGACGAGTTCGAGCTCATGGTCCGCCACGGAATGACGCCGGCCACCGCCATCCACGCCGCCACCGTCAACGCCGCCGAGCTGCTCGGGCTGGCGAGCGAGATCGGCACGATCGAGCCCGGCAAGAGCGCCGACCTCATCGCCGTCCAGGGCGATCCGCTGGCGGACGTGACGGTGCTGAAGCGGGTCGGCTTCGTCATGGCGAGCGGCAGGGTGGTGAAGGACCAGAGATAGGCAGACGGAGGGGAATCAGGGCCGCGCCTCACCCGTCATCCCGGCGAAGGCCGGGATCCATGAACATGAGCGCGTGGAATCTCGTACTTCCGTGTTCATGGGCCCCCGGCCTCCGCCGCGGCGCTCGCCTGCCCGCTTCGCTCGCTAGGCTCGCGGCTTGACGAATTTGAGCGTCATCCGGTCGCTCTCGCCGATCGCGAGGAAGCGCCCGCGGTCCTTGTCGCCGCCGCGAAGGCTCGGCGGAAGCGACCAGACTCCGTTGGGATGGTCCTTGGTGTCGGCGGGATTGGCGTTGATCTCGCTCTGCGCGGCCAGCCGGAAGCCGGCGCCTTCGGCGAGCCGCCGCACGGTCGAGACCTTGATATAGCCCGACGATTTTTCGAGCGCCGGGTCCGCGCTTTCCGGCAGCCGGTGCTCCACAACGCCCAAAGTCCCGCCGGGCCTCAGCATCGCGAACATCTGCCGGAATGCCTCCTCGCCGAACGGCACCTCCGGCATGATCCAGTTGTGGACGTTGCGGAAGGTGAGGACGACGTCGGCCGTCCCCGCAGGAACCGCGGGCTGGTCCGCGCCAGGGCGGCCGGTGGGGAAGGACGCGAGGCGGATGTTGCCGTAGAGGGCCGAATCCTTGGCCATCAGCGCCTTGACGCCGTTCAGGCCGTTGCCGTTGGCGGCGGCGTAATAAGTGCCGTGCTCGCGAAGCAAAGGCGCCAGTATCTCGCTATACCAGCCTCCGCCCGGCCAGATCTCGACGACCGTGTCGTCCGGCTCCACTCCGAAGAAGCCCAAAGTCTCGCGCGGGTGGCGCCATTGGTCGCGGGCCCGGTTCGCCTCGGTCCGGGTCGGAGCCCCGACCGCGGCGGCGATCGAGGTATCGGCGTAGAGCGCCGCCCCCGCCGACTCGACCGCCTCCCGGGAAGGCCCGCAGCCGGCGAGCGCGAGGAGCCCGAGCCCGAGGGCGGCGGCGGCGAAGCTTCTGGCGGTCATCATGCTCCCTTTCGGATTTCCTCGTCCCTGTAGCGGCGCTCATGGCGCAGCGGCGTGGCACGCGCAACTTGTTCGGTACGACGTTGCCGCGCTCCGTCACCCTGAACTCGTTTCAGGGTCCAGCTCGTCACCCGCCCGGGTGTCGGAAAACTGATGCTGAAACACGTCCGGCATGGCGCTAAGGCGCGGCGATGCCCGATCCCTCCACCCTGTTCTGGACCGCCGCCGCCGCCTTCGCCGCCCTGGCCCTCCTCGCCGGCTGGGCCGAGCGCCGCCGCGACAAACGCCGCGACCTCGACAAGCCCGGCTGGGTGCCGTGGCAGCTGGTCATGGTGCTGGCGATGATGGCGACGGTGGTGTGCGGGGCGCTGGCGGTTATGGTTTAGGGGCCCATCGGATTCGCCGCCGGGCAACGAATGGCCGGGCAAGATTGGCAACGAAACGGTAGGGAGATGGCTTGCTCAGGCTGGCTACGCGCAATGAAAAGTCATGCGACGCGCTTAGGCGGCCAAGTTCCACATCGCTCGCCAGTTCGGTGCGACTTCTTCCGGCGACGCGCCCAGCCGGTCCATCTCGGTCTTCAGGTCGAGGAGAAGCTGCTTTCCTTCCCGCTCATCGAGCCACTCGGCCATGTATGGGAACATTGCGGTGTGAGAACGGATGATGCGTGGCGTCCAGGGCATCGTCTCGGCAGCCTTCGCCTCACCCAGGATCTCGAGCATCCGCGCCCGGATCGTCTCCGGGGTGTGCTGGATTGGCGGCGTAAGCTCCATAGGCTCGGCAAACAGCTCCCCCCGCTGGGGCACGTGGCCGAACATGTCTTCCATGGCGCTCATGACCCTGCTTGAATCACATAAGGGGTCTGACGGCAATGGCCGTGGTCAGCCGTCCAGAAGCTTGTCCACAAGTTTCTCGATTTCGCCCCCAACTCCTTCTTCGATCAGCTTTTCCTCGATCTCCTCGATGGAAGCGGAGCCGCCGAGCGCTTCGAGCACCTGCAGGGTCGGAAGATAGAAATCGTCCTTGCGCAAAGTGGCGACACGATCACTCAATGGTCTGTCCCCTCAGGCGCGAAGCGGGGCTGCTGATATTCTGGCCGCAGCCAGCGGACATGCCCTGCCACTTCTTCCGCCGCCCGCTCCGCGTTGAGAGCAACCAGCCGGGCAACGATCTCCGCTGGCGCCAAGTCGGCTGGCCAGCCATATGCATCGGCCACCGCCTCATCGATTTGCTCGTGGAGGCGGTCGACGATATACGCGCGAGCGGCGATTGCACGAGCCTCGACGTCGCCTACTAGTTCCTCCCCAGCCGCGATACGCTCCCGCAGATTGTACAACTCGGTGATGGTGAGATCTGGCGTGTCATCGACGGCTGACTTGCGCGTGGAATCCAGCTCTTCCGCTATTGCGCTGATCGCCGCCCTCTTCGGTGCTGTCGCGTCGGGGAACGGAAACGGGTCAAAGACCTTCGATTTCAAATAGCGCGAGTCGTTTCCAATGCCCATCCAGCCTCCGGCGCGGAGTGCCCAATGCAAGTGAAACCGGGACGTCAGCACACCTAGATGGAACGCGTTTTCCGAAGCGACAATAACTACTGCATCGTCGCACATGACCTCGATTGGCAGGTACTGAAAGACTCGATGTCTGGCGGTATCAACTGTGGCAATATAACGAGATAGGCCCTCTATCGCCGGTCTCAGCTCCCGACGAGGCTCACCGAAGATCCACCAGTTTTCTCGGTATGTAGATCGGCGGTTCTGGTCCCGCTCCGGCTTCACGGATCGATAGAGATGTTGATAAGCTTCAGGAAAGCGCTGCCGCACCTCTGTCTCTCGAAGCCCGAAGAAATCTAGCACAAATTTGTCACGGACCGCGGACGGGGGTTTTCCGGTAAGATCGCGTCCGTTACGATAAGGGTGGACGAAGCTTTCCAGTCCCGGTCGACTGCCGAAGCCTAGCAACTCAGCTTCTCTTCGGGAGACAGAAAAACCCTTGCCGTGCAACTTCACGCCATCGTGACATATCCCCTTGTTGCCAAGCAACGGGCCAGCTTGAGAAGGATCAGGTCCGATACTGAGATTGGCATTGATTTGCCCGAATGCCTCAGTGAACGAGAGCTCGGGAGCATCAGTCTCAAGTGCGCCTTCGTGTTCGATTTCCCAGAGGCGGCCTTCACGTGCTCCGGCCTCCGCTACTGTCATTGCAATGCGCACCGCCGCGGCATCCCGGCTCGCTTTGGTCCAAGGGTGGTTCGGGCAGGCCATCACAAGCGAAAGCCCCGGTTCTTGCGAGAGATGGTGCTGGATCACGCGTCTCGAAAACTCCTGGGTGATAGAGTTCGTCGTGACGAAGCCGAAGCGCCTCAGGAGTGTCGCCTCTTGCGTCAAGGCTTCGGCCGCTCGATCCCACCATTGCATGACGAAGTCGGCTGAAGGAGGCACACGGGGATTGGCCCGCCAAAGTGCCTCTGCGTAGTCGCTCCCGAATTCGTCGCGCAGATTCTGACCGGCGATAAAGGGCGGATTGCCGACGATGAATTCGGTTTCCGGCCACTCGGGCCGGCGCGGATTCGCTAGATCGGGCTCCCCTGTCGCGTCTTGCGCCAGCACAGCATCGTAGCGGCCCGGGCGGCCGAAGTTGATGTTGGCTCGCTGGCCGAGAATTGGCTCAGGTATGTCATCGGGATGGTCAGCGAGGCCGCGCCGCAGCCAACCGATCCATAGCACTAGCTCGGCAACCTTTGCGGCGCTGGTGTTAACTTCCAGTCCGTGAAACTGACCGGGTCCGATCCGAGATCGGGCCGTTCCACCATTGTCTTCGATCGCCTGCAGCACCTTGGCTTCGAGGCCGAGCACCGCTTCCATGGCGACATAGAGAAAGTTTCCGGTGCCGCAGGCGGGATCGAGTACCGTCACTCGGGCAAGCCTGTCGTGAAAGGCCTGAAGGCGAGTTAGACGGTCATCGGGCGGCAACCCTTCGAGCTCAGTTTCCACAGCCTCCCATTCCGGCCGCAGTACGTCGAGGATTGTCGCTTCGATGATTCGCTCGACATAGGGGCGAGGAGTATAATGAGCGCCGAGCCGACTGCGCTGCTCGCCCAGCGCCTGTTCGAGAAAGGTGCCGAAGATCGCCGGCTCCACGTTCCGCCACTTGTGGCCGGCGGCGTCGACCAACGCGTCCAGATCGTTGCGGGAGAGCGCGAAGACGCGATTGCTGGCGAAAAGGCCACCGTTGAAATACTTGACCGTCGCGTCCAACGCGAAGGTCCAGCGCCGCCCCGGATCGGGGCTGTTCATGCTGGACCAGATGTCGCGCAGCCCGCGCTCCAGACGCTCACGATTCATCAATTGCGTACGATCGGGATTCTCGACCGCGCAGCTCTCCAGGAAGCCGGTAAAGCTGTCTTCCGGGAGGAGGCCGATATCCTCCGCGAACATGCAGAAGAGCAGACGCATGATGAACAAGGCCGCCTCCTCCCGGCCCCTTTCACGCTGGACCGCATCCCAGCTTTCACGCCGCGCCAGGATAGCAAGCTCTTCGTCGATGTGCCGCGAGACGTCGGCCAGCCTCGACGCTACCTTTCGGGTGACGTCGACCGTCTGCAACGTGGGATCGAGCGACCGGGGGTTGGTCCAGATCGCCTGGAACCGCTCAAGTGCTCTCGGGTCGCGCAGACTACTCAGTGCGACTCGATAGCTCTGCCGATCCGGGAAGAAGCGATAATCGCGCCCGTTGCCGGCATAATCGAAATAGAGTTCGAAGCTGCGGCCCACGTCGCAGACGATGATGAAGGGGGGCCACGGATGATCGCTCGGGAGATTGACGGCATAGCGTCGAGCCTGCCGGAACGCTCGCCGCATCAACTCGTCGTACCGTGCCCCCCTTTCCGGCGTGGCGGGCGCACCGAGGCCCGGCAGCGAAGGGATTTCGCAGATATTGCTCTGCTTGGCTTCGAGGATGAAGTGGCCACGTTTGTAGAGATCGATGAAGCCGGTATTACCCCCTTCCGAGCCGCCGGCGACGGGGCCGTCGAACTGATAATCGCCGAGTGATTGTGTCCCACCCGGCCCCGGCGTCGGAACACCCATCACATGAGCGAAATCGCTCAGGAAGGCAGCGTAATTGGACCGCTCATGACCGCTGCAGTTTTCCCACTTCGTGATGAACTCGTCGACGGTCACTCAACCCTCCAACGCCACATTGGCGGGAGAAGATATTCAGGGAAGGAGAAACGGTTCGGCGAGGTCAATTCGTCAGGGAACCTAAGGCATCATCGCCGAACTAGGGCTGTCGGCCGCAGGCCTAGTCGCACGATCGAAGAACAAAAAAAGAACTTTACCCCCTTGGCCTTTTATGTTCCCCTAAGCGCATGAGACGCTCTCCCACCCGCTACAGCCTCATCGCCCGGCGCTCCACCGTGGCCGCCCGCTGCTCCCCGGCGGAATTTCCGTGGGTCGCACGGTCAAGCCTTTGGCCGGCAATGATTCTCACAGCGAAGTTCACGAAAAAGGGGCCCGACTCGATGAACTTCATGAACTTTGCCGGAAAAAGCCGGGCTTTTCAGTGCTGTCCGCGCAATCCCTCGCCCGCCTCGCTGGGCTCCGGGCGCGGCATGCGCAGCCCTTCCAGCCCCTTCTCCCGGCCGAAAGTACCACTTTCGGACGAAGTCCTAAAGGCAAGCCTCGAGATAAGGCTGGTCGAAGCCGAACTGCTTGGCTTTCTCGAGCGTGTAGGGCCTCAGCCCCATGCTCCGGTACTCGCCGATGATCTTGCCGTCGGCGGTCTCGTCCAGATATTCGAACTTGAAGAGCTCCTGGGTGACGATGACGTCGCCCTCCATCCCGATCACCTCGGTGATGTTGGTAGTTCGCCGGGTTCCGTCCCTCAGGCGCTTGACCTGGACGATGAGGTCGACCGAATCGGCGATCTGCCTCGAGATCGCCTCCTTGGGCACCTTGATGTCGCTCATCATCACCATGTTCTCCATTCGCGCCAGGCATTCGCGAGGGCTGTTGGAGTGGAGCGTGGCCATCGAGCCGTCGTGGCCGGTGTTCATCGCGGCCAGCAGGTCGAAGCATTCGCTTCCCCTGAGCTCGCCGAGGATGATCCGGTCCGGGCGCATGCGCAGGGCGTTGATGACGAGGTCGCGGATCGAGATCGCGCCCTGGCCCTCGAGGTTGGGCGGCCGCGTCTCGAGCGGAAGCCAGTGCGGCTGCTGGAGCCGGAGCTCGGCGGCGTCCTCGATGGTGAGGACGCGCTCGCCCGGGTCGATCAGCTTCGAGAGGGCGTTGAGCATCGTCGTCTTGCCGGAGCCGGTGCCGCCCGAGATGATGATGTTGAAGCGGCT
>DATHBY010000025.1:0-3513 GCA_035295885.1 Allosphingosinicella sp. | reverse complement strand
TGGAGGAACGCGAGCCCGTCGTCCTTGGGGATCGGTCATTCGCCGATCTCCGGCTCGGTCGGACCAACGCGGCTACCGCCGTTGAGCTTCGCGGCGGCTGGGATTTCCCCGGCGGCACTTCCCTGCAGCTCTCCGCTTTTGTGCGCGAGCGGCGAGCCGGCGCATTCGGCCTCAATCTGGTGACCGGCCTCGGCGATAGCGCCACGATATTCCTGGAGGCGACAGCACGCAAAACCTCGGACGTGCTGAGCGAGGGCGTGGCGGAAGGCGTGGCGTCGGGCGAGCTGCCGTCCTTCTCGCTTCAGCTTTTCCCCGCCGCCACGTCCCGTTACCGCCCCGCCGCCGCGCTCGGCATCACCTATACGACCAGCAGCAAGATGACGTTTATCGTCGAATTCGATCTCAACGGCGCCGGCCTGACAAAAGGCCAATGGGAAGACAGGGTTGACAGGGCCCGTGCGGCCGGCCTCCTCGGCAGCGGCGCCTTCTGGTATGCCCGCTCGCTGGTCCAGCAGCAGCAGGAGCTCCTTTCGCGGCAGCAGCTGTTCGTGCGCGTGGCTTGGGAGGAGGCTTTCGGCCGCAAGGAACTCAGCCTTTCGACGCTGCTGCTCAGCCCGATCACGGACCGTTCCGGACTGTTGCAGAGCGCCGCCGACTATCGTCTGTCGAACGGCTGGTCGCTCGGCGGCCTCGTACAGATTTCCACGGGATCGCGGCGATCCATCTACGGTTCCTCGCCGCAAGCGGGGGGTATCCAGGTCTACGCCACGCGATATTTCTGATCGACCGGGGGAAGGCTACACGCGGGGATAAGTGACGAGAAGGGAGCCCGGCGAAATGCGGACGGCAGCCTTTCAAGATGCCGCCACAGGCTCCGTGCTTCGAGGGGGAGGGGAAATGAGCATCGGACGAGCCCGGGCCGCGTCCTTGACGACGAGCCGATTCGTGGAGGAGGACTTGCGGTCACTCGCCGCCTACGTGCAGGCCGCGGTCGAAGCGCTCGACCAGCCGCCAGGTGACGTTGCAGGAGGCAAGGGCGCCGCGCACAGGCACGCTGAAGCGCTGGACGTGCTTCGCCGGGTGGCCTGGCATCTGGCCGCGCCCCCGTCGCCGAGCCTTGCCGGGGCCGCGTTGATCGCCGCCGATCAGAAAGCGTTTTCCGCGCCGCCGCGGCGGTCGACTTTCCTCCAGGTCCGCAGCCGCCTCGAGGCGAGCGCGCTCGAAGCCCTGCTGCGCGAGACCTTGGACGGCGGGGCTCGAATCCGAATCGAGCAAGTCACGCAGCTGGTCGGCGGCCGGTCGAAGTTGACCGCGATCGTGGCCCAATCCGGTTGCGCCACGTTGCCGGGAGAGTTCGTCCTCCGACAGGACTGGGCAAGCGCCGTCACCGGTACGTCGGTTGCCACCGAACATGCCCTGCTCGAGCGGATCAGCGCCGTCGGCATCCGGACGCCGCAGCCATATCATTTCGAACCTTCGCCGGAGCCGCTCGGCGGAGCCTTCATGCTGATGGAGAGAGCGGTCGGGGCGACCTGCGGCGACTTGTTCCAGCCCCCCGCCGACCCTCGGCTGGCCCTCGACCTGGCCGAGGAGCTCGGGCGCCTTCATCGGGTCAGCGTCGACTCCTTCGCGAATCTTCCGGGCATCGAGCTGCGCGACCACGGGCCGGAACAGCTCGCCCCGCGGCTGGCGCGGCTGGCCGCCACGACCGAGGCGCTCGGCCAGTCCTCCGCTGTGATCCGTCAGGCGATCGAACGGCTGGCGCGGGACTTGCCGGCGATCAGTGGAGCAGTCGCCCTGGTTCACGGAGACCTCGGCTTTCACAATATTCTTGTCGAGGACGGGCGAATCTCGGCTCTCCTGGACTGGGAGTTCGCCCATCTCGGACATCCAGCCGAAGATCTCGGTTACATACGGGGCGATATCGAGCAGATGGTGGAGTGGGAGGAGTTCATCGGCACCTATCGGGCCGCGGGTGGCCCGGCCGTCACCGAGCAGGCGGTTCATTTCTACCAGCTGTGGGGGATGATTCGGCTTTACGCCCTGCTTGTTCAGGGACGGGCGGCGCTTCGAGCCGGTCTGGTCCAGGATGTCGGCGTGGCGCGAATGTGCGCCGAGTTGATTCCGCGCCTGATCGAACGGCTGAGCGGCGCTCTTGATCAGCCCATCGCCGAGATGGAGTCGCCCGAGTCTACGATCCAGACCTGAGATCTTGCGCCAGGCCGCGGTGCGGCGGCGGTGGCTTACTTGATCCGCGACCAGACTTCGCCACGGCAGATCGTCATCATGCACCCCTGCACACTGAGCCTATCGGCGGCGAGCAACTTAACTCGCGCCGAATAGGAGCTGCCGGTCCTCGGCACATAGATTTTACCGCCGGACCATTCTTGGCCCGAGCGTTCGACATCCGACAGGATCGCCACGCCTGCAAGCGCGCGTCCACGGAGCTTCGGATCCGGATTCTTCACATCGCGCGGGACGCCGCCGGGGACCTGGACGTTCACCTTCTGGATGGCGGCACACAGCTTGTCGCCGCATGGGCGTACCACCATCACCGCGGCCTTGTCCTCGGTTAGCCAGACACCCGCTTCGGGCATTTGTGCAGCCCCTGCTCCGCCGGCGGGAATGCCCCAGATCCCGAGCGCCAACAAAAAACAGGCGTGCAACATCCTGCGCATTTTCTTTCCCCCCGCGGTCCGCTTCTACGATACAAATCCTACATATTGGCCGAGACTTTGTCGAGGGAGAAGACTGCAGGATCACGGAAAATTGATCCGCTTTTTTTTCGACTATATTTGCCGAATCGGACCGGTTTGCCTTGCCTCGGATTGGACGATCTGCTTCTTATCCCACTGTAGGGGCAGTGGGCGCGCAGGTCATCTGCGAGTCCTCGGGGCTTGAGTGACTGGAGATGGGGGATGCTGGCGTTACTCGACACCGGCCAGGAGCCGCGGCGTTGACCGGCGGGTCCGCCGCGAGCCGGGCTCGATGCTAGTCAAGGCGCCGCTGTCGAGCCTCAGCCTGGTGTGGACGCGCGCCCTCCGCTACCCCTGGCATATTGTCGGCGCTCTGGTCGCGCTTACCACGTCGGCTACGGCAATGCTCAGCGTGCCGTGGAGCTTCAAGCAGGTCATCGACCGGGGCTTCGCCGCCGGGGTCGACTCGGAGGCGGTCTCTTCCTCCTTCCACCTGCTGCTGGGCCTCGTCGGGGTGCTGTCCATCGCCACCGCGGTCCGCTTTTTCCTCGTCTCCTGGGTGGCCGAACGGGTCGTCGCCGACATCCGCAACGAAGTTCAGGACAATCTGCTCGAGCTGTCGCCGCCATTCTTCGAGGACAACCGGCCAGCCGAGATCGCGTCCCGTCTGACGGCGGACACCACGGTCATCGAGCAAGTCGTCGGTTCGATGCTGTCGATCGCGCTGCGCAATCTCTTCACCCTCGTCGGCGGCGTCGGCTTCATGTTTTTCTACAGCGCGAAGCTGGCGACGATGCTGATGATCGGGATTCCGCTC
>DATHBY010000024.1:0-3606 GCA_035295885.1 Allosphingosinicella sp. | reverse complement strand
AGGGGAAGGACATGGGGGAACATACGGCCCTGGCCGGCGAAGGCGAACCATTGGGCGATCATCGAATCATAGGCCGCGGTCGCGGCAAAAGCCTTGGCCGCCAGATACTTGCGGAATTCCAATGACGTCGTTCCGCCATTCTCCGCCAATGTGGTCACAAGTTGAGGATAGTCGCCGGGATCGACGCAAATCGCCACGAATCGATGATTCTTGGCCGCCGAACGCACCATCGAGGGGCCGCCTATGTCGATATTCTCGATGATCTCGTCACGGCCGGCACCACGGCCGACGGTCTGGGCGAAGGGGTAGAGGTTGACGACGACGAGGTCGATCGCGCCGATGCCGTGGTCCGCCATCGCCGCCGCATGCGCTGGATCGTCGCGCACGGCGAGGAGGCCGCCATGGACCTTGGGGTGGAGCGTCTTGACCCTGCCGTCCATCATCTCCGGGAAGCCGGTGAGTTCGGAAACATCCTTCACCTCCAGCCCCGCCTCGCGGAGCGCCCCGGCAGTGCCGCCGGTGGAGATCAGCTCGACGCCGTGCCTCGCCAGAGCGCGCGCGAGCCCGACCAGACCCGTCTTGTCCGACACCGAAAGCAAGGCCCGGCCGATCTTCACCTCGTCCTGCAAAACTGCCTCCTAGCCCGCTCGGCGGAAGATCCAGGCGATGGCGGTGCCGTCGGCGGGGCTGTCGCCGCCGACGACCAGCTGCGAGGTCTCGCGGATCGCGGCGGCGCCGTCGATCCAGAGGCTGTCCTCGATCGCGAGCCGGCCGCCGCGGCAGCGGAACTGCCACACCGTCCGGCCGCGGACCCTGAGCAGGGCCCCCTGCCCGTCCGCAGTGGTCGCCGCCTCGACGTCGGGGTGAAGGTGGAATCGGACCGCGAAGGGAATAGGCTCCGAACGCCGCCGGCGCCCCTCCTGCGTGAGCAGGTCCTGGCCGCGAAGCTCGCGACCGTCGGCGGCGAGGATGAGCTGGCGCTGGTGGACGAGGCCGAAGCGGCGGACATAGCCGTCGTGGCTGGCCTCGACCATGACCACGCCCCCGGTCTCGTCGCGAACCAGCTCGACCTGCGACACGCCCTTGCCGAGGCTGCCGTCGTCGTGGACGGCGGTCGAGTTGCGGTCGCCGAGGGTGAGGGTGGAATGGGCGGCGCTGCTCCTCAAGGCGTGGACCAGCTCGGCCGGAAGAGCGCCCGCCGCCGAGCCCGGGCCGCCGCAATTGACGACGAGCCGGTTCGGCCCTTCCGACAGCTCGAAGGCGAGAGTCGAGGCGCAGCCGCCGGCGAAGGCGCGCGTCGGCGGCGGCGGAGCCGCGTCGAACAGGGCGATCACGCTCTTCGCCTCGAGCCGCTGATAGCCCCAGCCGCGCGGCTGGCGGAGCGGCCGGACCCGCACTCCGCTGCCCTCGACGGCGGCCCCGACGCGCTTGTTGGTAGTCATGTTGCCGCCCTGCCAGCTCGACAGCGCCTCATCGCCGAGCGTGACTCCGAGCAGGGCTCCGACGGCGCCGGACAAAGCATCCGCGACCGCCTCGGGCATCTCGCGCTCGCCGGCATAATAGACCGCGCGCAGCTGGGCGAGCAGCTCGACCAGCCTGAGCTGCTCGTCGGGCGAGCGGCTGACGAGGCCGCCATCGTCGTGGAGCGAGGCGGCCAGCGCCCTCGTCAGCCCCGCCTCGCCTCGGCCAAGACGGGCGGGTCCACCCTGGACGACCAGAGCGGCGGCGACCACCCCGGCCCAAGCCGTGATCCTCGCCAGGCCCGGCCGGGCCTTCTCCGCCGCCTTGTCGAGATGGCGCGCCCCGCGCGCCAGGGTGTTGAGGAGAACCGCCCGATAGGCGGCGTCGCGGCTGGACAATATGTAGGGGGCGTAGGCGGTCCAGAAGAGGATCCGCCGCCCCCACAGATCGGCGCGCCAGGCGCGCTCTCCCACCGTCTCGGCATGCGCCGCCAGCCATTTGTGGACGATTTTCTCCGCAAACTTGGCGCCGCGCTCGCGGGTGGCTGCGGCGGCGAGGTCGCGCAGCCATTCGAAGCTCTGCAGGTAATCCGACAGATAGGAGGGAAGCTCCGGGTCGTTGAAATCGAGGGTCTCGACCGCCACGGCCTCGCCGCGGCGGACGAAGCGGCCCTGGAGGATGGCCTCCCCGGCCGACTTGTCCCCCGCCACCGGATCCTTGGGAACCGCGAGCAGCTTGAGCGGATGGCGTCCGCGCAGGCGCAACGCGTGGAAGGGGGTGCGCCAGGAGAGGCGGTGGAGCATCGAGGAGAGCTGCTCGCCGAGCGAAGCGCCCTGGCCCCCGCCGACCCGGATCAGCCGCTTGCCGGCCTCGATCTCGCCCGCTTCGGGCGGGTCGATCTTCTCGAGCAGGCTCATCGCCGGAGCTCGCCTATGTTCGCCGAATAACTTTGCGGACCGCCTCGAAAGGTGGCCGTTCCCGCCACCAGGACATCGGCGCCGGCGTCGATCGCGCGCCGGGCGGTCGCCGGGTCGATGCCGCCGTCCACTTCGAGATCGACCGTGAGGCCATGCTTGTCGATCTGCTTCCTGACCGCCTCGATCTTGCGCAGCTGGCTGTCGATGAAGCCCTGCCCGCCGAAGCCGGGATTAACGCTCATCACCAGCACCAGATCGACTTCCTCGATTACGTAATCGAGCATCTTGGCGGGCGTGGCCGGGTTGAGCGCGACTCCCGCGCGCTTGCCGAGCGCCCGGATCGCCTGGAGGGTGCGGTGGAGATGCGGCCCCGACTCGGGATGGACGGTGATGACGTCCGCCCCGGCCTGGGCGAAGGCTTCGAGGAAGGGATCGACCGGCGAGATCATGAGATGGACGTCGAACGGCTTGGCAGTGTGCGGTCTCAGCGCCTTCACCACCGCCGGCCCGATGGTCAGGTTCGGGACGAAATGGCCGTCCATGACGTCGACATGGATCCAGTCCGCCCCGGCCTCGTCGACCGCCCGCACCTCCTCGCCGAGCCGGGCGAAATCGGCGGAGAGGATCGAAGGGGCGATGCGGACGGGCTGCTGCACGGCCGGACGTTAACCCTGCCCGAGTCGCGCGGCAAGGAAGGGGGACCACTTATCCCCGCTTTGTTGACGGGAGGGCTGGCCCGGTGGCGCCCGTCACGCTCGGCGGAAGCGGGCGATGAAGAAGCCGTCGGCGCCGCCGGCTTGGGCGAACAGGCCGGGGAGGGTGCGGACCCGGTTGCCCTCGACGGGGATTTCGGCAGGGAGGGTGCCCGCCTCGATATGATCGGCCTCGAAGTCATGCCGCCCGGCGAGGAACGCCTCCACCACCGCCTCGCCCTCCTCGGGCTCGAGCGAGCAGACCGAATAGACCAGGGTGCCGCCAGGCTTCAGCCAGCCGGCGGCGCGGGCGAGCATCACCTTTTGGCCCTCGGCGAGCTCGGCGATCGCTCGGGGGCGGACGCGGTGCAGGACGTCGGGGTGGCGGCGGTAGATTCCGGTGGCGGAGCAGGGGGCGTCGAGGAGGATGGCATCCACCTTGCCGGGGGGCGACCAGCGCAGGATGTCGGCGGCGATCACCTTTGCGGACAGGTTGGTGCGGGCCAGATTCTCGGAAAGTCGTGCAAGACGACTTT
>DATHBY010000023.1:0-1862 GCA_035295885.1 Allosphingosinicella sp. | reverse complement strand
CCCGGTCGCGATCACCGTCTCGGCGTCGGGGGCCCAATAGGGGCTGTGCAGCGAGGGCAGCTTCGAAGTGTCGCCGCCGGCCGAGTCCCATTTGGCCTTGGGCACTCCGCCGACCCAGAAGATCAGGCTCTCGATGGCGGGGTCGGCGAGGTGGTAGCGGCCGAAATCCTCGCCGACCATCGGCGGCGGGACGGCGCGCACCCGCTCCGCTCCGAAGCGCTGGCGGAAGAGGGCGGCGGTGGCGTTGCCGAGCTTCTCGGTGTTGATCGCGGCGGGGGTGAACTCGCCTTCGCGGATCGTCACCACCGGCATCCTGTCCTCCGGCATTCCCGCCGCGATCGCCTCGCCGCGGGCGATTCGCTGGATTCCATCGAGCAGTGTCCGCCGGGTCTTCTGGCTGTAGCTTCGCACCGTCAGCAGCAATGTCGCCTGGTCCGAGATGATGTTGTGCTTGGTGCCGCCCTGGAAGCTGCCCACCGTCACCACCGCCGCGTCCTGCGGGTCGAGCTCGCGGCTGACCAGGGTCTGCAGCGTGCCGACGATCCGGCTGGCGAGAACGATCGGGTCGCGCGTGTTCTGCGGAACCGCGCCGTGGCCGCCGACTCCCCTCACCGCGATGTCGACGCTGTCGACATTGGCGAAGGCGGGGCCGATCGTGATTCCGAGAACCCCCGCGGGCAGCGACGCGCTGTCGTGCCAGGCCAGGGCATGGGTCGGCTTCGGGAAGCGGGTGTAGAGGCCGTCGTCGAGCATCGCCCTGGCGCCCTCGCCGGTCTCCTCGGCGGGCTGGAGGATCATCACCAGGGTGCCGGACCATTGCCCCTTCATCGCCGCCATCCGCCGGGCCGTTCCAATCCAGCCGGTCATGTGGGTGTCGTGGCCGCAGGCGTGCATGACTCCGCTCTCGGTGCCGGCGACGCTCTTCGCCTTGACCTTGCTCGCGAAGGGAAGGCCGGTCTGCTCGACGACCGGCAGAGCGTCCATGTCGGCGCGCATCAGGAGCACCGGGCCGGGCCCGTTCTTCATCACCGCGACGACTCCGGTCTTGCCGACGCCCGTCGTCACCTGGAAGCCGAGCTTCCTCGCCTCGGCGGCGAGCTTGGCCGCGGTCTTCACCTCCTGCATCGACAGCTCGGGATTGGCGTGCAGGTCGCGGTAGAGCGCCATCAGCGACGGCATGTCCTGCTTCACCTGGTCGGTCAGCGGATCGGCCGCGGCGGGCGAGGCGAAGGCGAGGAGGGCGAGGAAAGGGAGGTTGCGCATAGTGCGCTTTCTAGTCTCAAGCGGCTTGGACGTCATCGCGGTAAATCCACCTTCCGTCATTGCGAGGAGCGAAGCGACGAAGCAATCCAGCTTCGAGCGGCCGAGCCGCTGGATTGATTCGCTTCGCTCGCAATGACGGGGATCATTCCTTCGGCAGCAGCTCGATCACGTCGAGCGTGGATTCGAAGGCGGGATAGGGCAAAGCGAGCCGCCAGCGGCGCTCGCCGATCCGCTCGAGGAGGCCGATCATGTCGCGCTGGCGGTCGTGCCCGTAGCGAAGCACGCCCTTCTCGTCGCCGAGCTGGAGCGTGCCGAGGAAGATCATTCGCCGGTCGCTGTCGGCGAACAGCCGCCCGACCGGCCGCTGAGAGCCGGTCAGCTTGACGAGGTCCATTGTTCCGGCCCCGGCGGAGATCCGGCAGTCGAACTGGGGATAGACGACATAGTCGAGCAGCCCCTCGCCTTGGCCGCCCACCTTAAGCACCCGGCAGCGATAATCGCCGGCCGGCGGTGCGACTCCGCGAAGCGCGGCGTCCGGCTCGAGCAGGATACCCTCCCGGGCGATCTCGACCGAGTGGCCGCCGGCCCGCGCCTTGGCG
>DATHBY010000022.1:0-1586 GCA_035295885.1 Allosphingosinicella sp. | reverse complement strand
GGCTCGCTACCGCCGGGGTGCGTCCGCCTCGGGCGCAATGTGGCGTGAGAGCAGGATCCTAAACCATCGTCCGCTTTCGTGATGACGGCTCGGCTCTTTGAACTACCTAGATGGGCGCACTGCCGTCTGTGTGAGCTGGAGGCCTCGAACTACCGACCGCCATTGGCTTCATGGGGCAATTGGTTCGATTCCGAGGACTGTCGCCTCATGAGCTGCGGGATTTCGGCGCCGGAGTTCCGATTGTAATCCGCAGGTCGGGCCCGAACGGCGTTCACCCCGTCAGGCAGGCACACTTCGCCCCTTGTGCCAGGCGTATCGGGTCATGTTGTAGGCGAGATTGGCCAGGCCGATCTTCGCCCTTGCGCGAATGATGCCGACGGTCCGCACGAAGAGCCCCATCGGTCCTTTCTGGCGTGCGAAGACATGCTCGATCGCCGAGCGAACCTTTGAGCGCCGGCCGTTGGCCCGCGACATGCGCTCGCTCATTGGCCGTCCCGCCGGCTTCTTGTGGTGGATGTCGGAGACATAGCCGTGCTTCGACAGCCATGCCTCGTTCTTCTTTGACCGGTAGGCCGTGTCGCCCCATACCTTCGAGGCGGTGTTGCGCCTGATGACGCTCTGGAGCTGTGCTCCGTCGTAGGCCGCCGCACTGGTCACCGACCAGCCGCGGATGAAGCCGTGGCGGCGATCGATGGCGGCGTGGTTCTTGTAGCCGAACGCCGGCACGGCGATATCCACGAGCTTCGGCTTGCCTTCTTCGGTCGGCTTGGCCTTGGAGAACTTGACCGTCCAGCGCGCGTCGCGATCCTTCTGGCAGAGCTTCGCCGGCTTCTTCCTCCACTCCTCCGGGATCTTGCCCGCCTTGATGTCGGCCTTTTCACCCTCAGTATTGCGCTGCTTCGGCGCCGCCACGATCGTCGCGTCGACGATCTGGCCGCCCATCGCCAGGTAACCCGCCTTCGTGAGATGCTTGTCGAACCGGGCGAACAGGTTCTCGACTGCCCCGGCTTGGGCCAGGTGCTCCCGGAACAACCAGATCGTCTTCGCATCCGGAACGCGGTCGCTCAGGCTCACGCCAAGGAAGCGCATGAACGACAACCGATCCTGGATCATGAACTCGGCCTGATCGTCCGACAGGTTATACAGCGCCTGCAGCACCATGATCCTGAACATCAGCACCGGGTCGTAGGGAGGCCTGCCGCCCCTGGCCCCATCCGAACGCTTCAGCGCTTTCCCCAGCGGCTTGCGGAAGACTTCCCACGGCACGACCGAATTGAGCTTCTCCAGCGGATCGCCCGCCTCACTCAGCCGCGCATATCGCTCATCGACATCCCAGAACCCAGGCTGCCCCCGCATCGTTCACCCCCGCCAGACCAGCCGTATGAATCAGATCGCCGCCGATTTCGAGCCGTCCAACTGCATCAACGCCGAATCGGTAATCCTGCTGGCCAAACTTGGACCGCGGCTACCGCGGAAGACATTGGGCGCTTAAGGTCGAACTTCGAAGCGAGGACGGAAAGCGCCCGCAGCTGTGGGCCGCTCGCCATGCGGCAACGAATTTTTTCGTGCAACAATTCGCCCGATAC
>DATHBY010000021.1:0-2001 GCA_035295885.1 Allosphingosinicella sp. | reverse complement strand
CTTGTTCTCCGCCCGGTCCCACCGGTCGCGGCAGCCGGGCAGCGTTTCGAGCCGCGCCGCCGCAGCGAGGGAGCGGGCGAATGAAGCGAAGTCGTTGACGTCCTCGGCCATTGCGCCCGCCCTAGAAGCCGGGGCGGCTGCGTCAATGGCCGGCGGACCGGCGATTCCCCGCTTCTCCGCCGGTCAGCCCGGCCTGCCGGCCGCCTGAACGTCGCCGTTGGTGCGCTGCTCGATCGGCTCTCCATCCTCGAAAAACTCGAGGGAGACGGAGTTGAGGCAATATCTGAGGCCCGTCGGCGGCGGCCCGTCGGAGAAGACGTGGCCGAGATGGGCCGCGCAGCGGGCGCACCTTATTTCGGTCCGCAGCATGCCGTAGCTGCGATCCTCGACCTCGCTTATATGGTCCGGGTCGAAGGGCCTGGCGAAGCTCGGCCAGCCGGTGCCGCTCTCGAACTTGCCGTCCGAGCGGAACAGGGGCAGCCCGCACAGCCGGCAGGCGTAGACGCCGGCCGCCTTGTTGTTGAGCAAGGTCCCGCAAAAGGCGGGCTCGGTCCCTTGATCGAGGATCACCCGCCGCTCCTCCGGGGTCAGGCGCCCGGCCAACTCATCGCGGCGGGACTCGGTCAGCGGCTCGATATCGAACCCGGCGCTGGACGTGGCGGCGGTCATTGGGTCCTCTCCTTCATCGGCGTGCTTCGAAGCCGGCGCAGCGACGAACCGGGATGGCAGCTCGCCCGCGGGGAACGCAGTCGAATCTACTTCGCCCGAGCACTTCTGCAAGGCGCCCACCTGACGGTGCTGGACGATAGCTTCGCCGCGCTCGGTCCCGAAACGCTGGCCTTGTGCATCGAGTGCAGCCCCAAGCGCGAGCGCACGCTGATGGTCATCGCGCATCCATTAAGAGGACTAGACGAAAGTGGCGCTGATGAAATGCAACTATAACCGAGCAGCATTGCAGCATCCCGGACCGCGGTTTAAGCTTCCTGCCCTGGACATGAGTCGAAGGGGGGAATCGACGATGACTGTGACCGTGGGTCAACTGCTGAAGATGGAGCAGCAGCAACTCGACGACCTGTTTTCAGCGCATGAGGCCGGCCCGATCCCGGACGGGGAAGCGGAGGGGACCGCCATCATCGCCCCCGGGACCCCTCTGAGCGCCGGCCTGGCGAAGATGATCAGCCTGTTCGCCTGGCAGGGGAAGGTGTTCGACGGCGAGCGCGGCACGCTGCGCAACAACATCCTGCCGTTCGGACTCAAGGCGATCGTCGCTCAGGTCTACAAGGGCCCGAGCTGGCACGACCAGAAGGAATGCATCGTCCTCGATTATTCGGACACTTCGACCATCGCTCAATGGGTGCGGGACGAGATCCGGATGATCCAGCCGGGCCTCTATCTGGGCAAGGTCTATTGGGAGAAATCCCGGCTCATCCACTTCGCGCTCGAATTCTCCTGACCGGCGGCCTGCGGTGACGCCGCAGAACGATTTCATGATCGCCGCGCCGCTCCGGGCGGGCGCTCGGCCGTCGGTCGACGAGCTGCTGGCTTCGATGGCCCGGGAGCCGGGTCTCGCAGATCCGGACAACCCGATCCTTCCCTTCCGCCGCTTCCCCAAAATCCATTTCGCGCGCCTGCTGCTGCTCGACGACAACACCCTGGGAGACCGCACCCACTTTCCCAATCTCTATTTCCCCTGCCCCGTCCGGCTCGCGCTCCTCGTCGTCTGCGACGGCCCGGCGGAGGCCCAGATCGACGAGCTGGCCGCAGTGGCCGGCGAAGGCCTGCGCCGCCTCTTCAGCCATTGCGAGGGATTCGACGGCGGTGCCGATCTGCGCCGCTGGCTTCACTCGAACCACATCACGAGCGCCACTTTCTACATGAACTGGCCGGGGCGGACGGTATTGCAGTCGCTCGAGGAGCAGGTCCTGCACGACGTGCTTCGCGAGGAGCTGGCCGCGCTCCCCGCCGCTTCGCCCCGCGAGACACGGCGGGCGCTTCGGGAGG
>DATHBY010000020.1:0-1874 GCA_035295885.1 Allosphingosinicella sp. | reverse complement strand
TGATGGAAGCGAGGCATTCGTCATGCCGGACTTGATCCGGCATCCACCTTCTTCCTCCACCGGGATTGAGAAAAAGGCGGACCCCGGATCAAGTCCGGGGTGACGATCCTGCTTCGGCAGGACAAAGTCTAATGGTCTATGCCGCGCCCGGTCTCGTGCTGAAGCTCGTCGATCCGTTTCGAGGCTTCGGCCTTGGTCAGCTCCGGATCGAATTCCTCGCCTGCTTCCTGGCTTAGGGTCTTCAGATAGGAAGCCTGGGGCCCGGTCATCGATTCGTCGCCCGTCACCCATTCCTCCGGATCCTTCTGCGGGGCCGGCTGCTGGTTCTGCTGCGTGGACATGATCTTTCCCTTGGTGGAAGTTTAGCCACCAACGGTGATGTTCCGAATCTGTTCCAATACAGTACGGTCCGGAAGCGGCCTGGATTATCGTCGCTGCCGCCAAGCGCAGTTTATCCTGAGCGCCGCCGCAGGCGGCGTCGAAGGGCTCCTCGCAACGACGGAGGAAGTGCCTCAGGCAGGCTCGAACGGCAGGCCGAGCGCCTCGGCCACCGCCTGGTGCCGGATCTTGCCGCCGGAGACATTCAGCCCGTTGGCCAGATGCGGGTCGGATTTCATAGCCGCCTCAGCGCCTTGTTCCGCCAGCTTGAGAACGAACGGCAAGGTGGCGTTGTTGAGCGCGAAGGCCGAGGTGCGAGCCACGGCGCCCGGCATGTTGGCGACGCAATAATGGATGACCCCGTCGATCTCGTAGACCGGATTGTCGTGGGTCGTCGCCCGTGACGTCTCGAAGCACCCGCCCTGGTCGATCGAGATGTCGACCAGCACCGAGCCGCGCTTCATCGTCTTCAGCATGTCGCGGGTGACGAGCTTGGGCGCCGCCGCGCCCGGAACCAGCACGGCGCCGATCACCAGCTCGGTCTTGGTCACCGCCTTGGCGATGGCGGCGCGCGAGGCGTAGGCCGTCTTGATCTGGCTTCCGAAGAACATGTCGAGCTCGGCCAGCCGGGCGTTGGAAATGTCGTAGATGGTGACGTCGGCGCGCATTCCGACCGCCATCTGGGCCGCGTTCACTCCCGACACTCCTCCGCCGAGGATCGCGACCTTGGCCGGAGCGACTCCGGGAACGCCGCCGAGCAGGACTCCGCGGCCGCCCTGCTCCTTCTCCAGATAATGGGCTCCGACCTGGATCGACATCCGGCCCGCGACCTCGCTCATCGGCTTCAGCAGCGGAAGCGAGCGGTCGTTGGCGGTCACCGTCTCATAGGCGATGCAGGTCGCCCCGGATTCCATCAGCCCTTTCGCCTGCTCGGGATCGGGCGCGAGGTGGAGATAGGTGAAGAGGAGGTGCCTCGGCTCCAGGAGGGCGATCTCCTGCGGCTGCGGCTCCTTCACCTTCACGATCATGTCGCTCTGGGCGAAGGTCGAGGCGGCGTCGGGGGCGATTCGGGCGCCGGCGTCGGTATAGTCCCGGTCGTCGAAGTCGATTCCGAGGCCCGCCCTGGTCTCGACGATCACCTCGTGGCCGGCGCTGACCAGCTCGGCTACGGAGGCCGGAGTCAGCCCGACCCGATATTCGTGGTTCTTGATCTCTTTGGGGACGCCGACGCGCATTTTTGCGACTCCGTGAAGCGGTGGTTGGGCGGGCCTATAGCGGCGCGGGTCGGCTTTGTCGCCGTTGCGGAACGTATCGCCGCCATGCTAGACGCCGCCGCCTTCCCCCGATGACCGACACCCCCCCCGCTTCCGATTCCCTCGCGGACTCGCCGCCCGCGCCCGGCGCGCGCGGACGCTCGCAGGCGCGGCTCGCGCTCGGAGCGATCGGTGTCGTCTTCGGCGATATCGGCACCAGCCCGATCTACGCCTTCCGCGAGA
>DATHBY010000019.1:0-6542 GCA_035295885.1 Allosphingosinicella sp. | reverse complement strand
GTCGCCGACCGGCCCTGGTTCGCGATCCACGTCTGGAACGGCAGGTCGCTGGTCACCCATTTCGACTGGGCGGGGGAGCAGGACGTCCTTGCCCATTACGGGCCGCAGCTGCAGCCGCTGGTGCGGATGCTGATGGCGGAGAAGGGGGAGGGGTGAATCGCCTGCTCTTCCGCACCCGGCGCGGCGGGTGCTAGGGCCGCGGTCATGAAGATCGTCACCTACAATCTGAACGGCATCCGGGCGCGGCTGCCGCGGCTGGTCGAGTATCTGAAGGAGGAGAAGCCGGACGCGCTGTGCCTCCAGGAGATCAAATGCGCCGACGACGCCTTCCCGATCGAGGACGTGCGGGCCGCCGGCTACGACGGGGTCTGGCACGGGCAGAAGGGCTTCAACGGAGTCGCCATCCTGACTCCGGCCGGCGCCGCCCCTCCGGAGCTGCGCCGGACGGGGCTGCCGGGCGATCCCGACGACACCCACAGCCGCTACATCGAGGCGGAGGTGGGCGGGGTGGTGATCGGTTCCATCTATTTGCCCAACGGCAACCCCGTGGGAACCGACAAATTCGCCTACAAGCTCGCCTGGATGGATCGGCTGCGCGAGCATTCGCTCGGGCTTCTGGCCGAGGAGAGGCCGGTCGTGCTGGCGGGCGACTGGAACGTCATCCCCACCGACAGCCATGACGACGTCTTCTCGGTCCGGGCGATGGCGCACGACGCTCTGATGCAGCCGGAGAGCCGGGCCGCCTTCCGCCGGATCCTCCATTCCGGCTGGACCGACTCGATCCGGGCCCGCCACCCGGACGGCGCCGTCTACACCTTCTGGGACTATACGGCCGGCTGCTGGCAGCGCGACGCCGGCTTCCGGATCGACCATCTCCTGCTCAGCCCCCAGGCGGCGGACCGGCTGCTCGATGCCGGCGTGGACAAGAGCTATCGCGGCCGCGAAAAGGCGAGCGACCACGCGCCGACCTGGGTGCGGCTGGAGGATCAGGAGTAAAGCTCATGCCGCCTTTGACCCGCCGCCATTTCCTCGGCACCGCAGGCGCGGTCGCCGCTCTTCAGCTGCTTCCCGGCTGCGCCACCCGCCGCCCCACCCCGGGCGGCTCGGTCGAGCCCCTGCTGGCGCAGATGGCGGAACAGATCCTCGCCGAATATCCGGAGAACGCGACCACGTTGGGCCTCGACAAGGACGCTCGGGCGGGGCTCAAGTCGCGGCTGACCGACCGGTCGCTTCACGGGCGGGCGCGGCTTGCGGGCGCTGCCGCCGACAGGCTTCGGCGGCTTCAGTCGGTCGACCGAATTGGGCTCGATCCCGCGGATCGGATCCACCTCGGAGTCGCCGAAACCGCCCACCGGCTCGCCGTCGAGGGCTTCCGCTTTCCCTATGGCGACGTCGTCACGCTCAACCAGAATTACTCCTACCGCAACGCGCCCTATGTGGTGGCCCAGAATACCGGCGCCTTCGTCGAGGTCCCCGACTTCCTCGACAGCAGCCACATCGTCGCCAATGCCGCCGATGCCGAAGCCTATCTCGCCCGCCTCGAAGCTTATGCCGGCAATCTCGACGGGGAGACCGAGCGCCTTGCCCACGACCGCGGGATCGGAGTGGTCGCGCCCGATTTCCTGCTCGACAAGACCCTGAGGCAGATGAAGGCCGCTCGCGCCCAGCCGCTCGGGGCGTGGGGGCTGGTCACCTCGCTGGCGCGGCGGACGGCGCAGGTTCCGGGCGACTGGCGCGGCCGGGCGCTCAGGCTGGCTCGGGACAAGGTCGCTCCGGCGATGGACCGCCAGATCGAAGAGCTGACCCGCCACCGCGCCCGCTCCGACAGCCGTGCCGGCGTGTGGAAGCTGCCCGACGGCGAGGCTTATTATGCCTGGGCGCTGCGGGCGGCGACGACGAGCAGCCTCACTCCCGCCGAGGTCCACCGGATGGGGCTCGAGCAGCTCGCCGAGCTGCAGGGGCGGATGGAGCCTTTGCTGCGGGCCCAGGGGCTGACCCGCGGCACCGTCGGCGAGCGGATGACGGCGCTCGGCAAGGACCCGAAGCACCTGTTCCCGAACACCGACGCGGGCCGGGCCCAGATCCTCGAATATGTGAACGGCCGAACCGCGGACATCCGCACCCGGCTGCCGCGCGCCTTTGCGACCCTCGTCAAGGGCAGTTTGATCATCAAGCGCGTTCCGCCCGAGATCGAGGCCGGGGCGCCGGGCGGCTATGCCGCGGCGGGCACGATCGACGGCTCGGTGCCGGGCAATTATTACATCAACCTTCGCGACACCGCCATGTGGCCGCGCTTCAGCCTTCCGACGCTCACCTATCACGAGGGCATTCCCGGCCACATCTGGCAGGGCGAATATACCTACAAATTGCCGCTGCTCCGCTCGCTCCTCGCCTTCAACGCCTATTCCGAAGGCTGGGCGCTCTACGCCGAGCAGCTCGCCGACGAGCTCGGAGTCTATCAAGGCGATCCGCTCGGCCAGCTCGGCTACCTCCAGTCCCTCTCCTTCCGAGCCTGCCGGCTGGTCGTGGACAGCGGCCTCCACGCCCAGCGCTGGACCCGAGCCAAGGCGATCCAGTGGTTCGCCGAGACCAACGGCTCCACCGTCGAGGAAGTCCAGGGCGAGGTCGACCGCTATTGCGCCTGGCCCGGGCAGGCCTGCGGCTACAAGGTGGGGCACAGCGAGGTGAACCGGCTGCGCGAGAAGGCGAAGGCGGCCCTGGGCGACCGCTTCGACCTGCGCACGTTCGACGACGCGCTGGTGCTGGGCGGCAACGTGCCGCTGACTTTGCTCGAGACGGTGATCGACCGCTACATTGGCGGATCGCGCGCCTAGACTTTGTCCTGCTGAAGCAGAATCGTCACCCCGGACTTGATCCGGGGTCCACCTTTTTCCTCAATCCCGGTGGGGGAAGAAGGTGGATGCCGGATCAAGTCCGGCATGACGAATGCCTCGCTTCCATCACAATAGGACAAACTCTAGTGCCCGGGTGAGGTTATCTTATCCGAGGCTTGGAACAGCCGAAGCAACCACTTCGAAGGAAATCGCCGCTACCGCCCTCCCGCCCGTGGTCGGGACCAGCGAGGGAGGAAGCAGTGATCGTGACCACGGGAACGGCGGCGGATTATGTCCGGCGAATGAAGGCGGCGCGCGACCCGTCTGAGCATACGTTGCGAGCCTACAAGTCCGATCTGGACGATTACGCCCGCTTCCTCGCGGCGCGGCGGCTCTGCCCCCGCGAGGGGGAGACTTTGCTCGCTTATGCCGGGCACCTGATGGACGAGCGCTCCGCGGCGCCGCGGACCCTGCGCCGGCGCATGGCGTGCCTCAGGGGCTTCTACAAGGATGCGGTGCGCAGCGGGGCTCTGGAGCGCTCGCCCTTCGCGGAGCTGGAGATGCAGCTGCCGCGGGCCCGGTCGCTGCCGCGGGCGCTGAGCCGGGCGGAGGCGCGGCTGCTCGCGCGCCATGCCTGGCAGGGGAACGCCGGAGGCTTCGCCGCCGCCGTGCTGCTGATGCTTTCGGTGGGCCTCAGGGTGGGCGAGCTCGTCCGGCTGAGGCCCTGCGACTTCGATTCCGACAGCGGCAGCCTCCATGTCCGCGGCAAGGGGCGGAGAGAGCGCCGGGTCTTCGTCATCGACCGCCGGCTTGCGGGCTTGCTGGCCCGGCTCGCGGGCCGCCGCGGCGCGTCCTCATTGTGCGGGCCGGCCGGTCGCGACTGGACCACCCAGGCCGCCCGCCGCGAGCTTCGCGGCTTCGCCGAAGCCGCGGGCATCGAGCGGCGGGTGACTCCGCATATGCTCCGCCACACCTGCGCGACCCTGCTGCTCGAGGACGGGGTCGACCTGCGGGTCCTCCAGCGCCTTCTCGGCCATGAGAATATCGCCACCACCGCCCTCTACGCCCATGTCGGGGACAGCGGCCTCAAACGGGCCCTCGAGCAGGCGGGGCTTCTGGCGGGACTGGCGGGCGGGTGAGGCCGTCCTGTCAGCCGAAAGGAATCGAGCCGAAGAATGTTCTTGACTTGTTCTGCCCTCTGTGCCAGATAGCGACTCTGCCCCGAGTCGGCCCGATCACCCGGCGAGGGCGGGAATATCGTTTCGCTCCCGTGCTCGGGAGCTACCCGGCAAGGGCTCCGGCCCCTGCCCTGGAGCCTAGGCGAAGCGGTGCGGCCGGCGCGAAGTCATCCGGGAACGTTTGAGCTCGCGTCATTACGAAGAGCCGAAAAATGCCGATGGTCCTCCCGACGGGATTGGTCCGGTGAAGTGCCGGCGGTCCTGAAGGGGCGCCGCTCCCGAAAGGGGTCCGCGCGAGCCACCCCAAAGCCTTCGCACGCGAAGGTACGGGACCTGACGGCTCTTCGACACAAAGACTGGACGCTTTCGAACAACGACTCGAAAGCAAAAAAGTCGTCCCGCCCCGGGTGCCGGTGGCAAGGACGCGCCGGCCGTAACTTCCCTTCCGTCTCCAGCGGAGGCGGCCGCTCGCCCGCGATCCGCCATTCCGGCGAATTATCCCCCCGAACGCTTCCACTTCGTCCACTTCGTCCGATTCCGGACAGCCGGCATCAACGGATCTCGCTCAGCTCCACGCCCTTCGTCTCCCTCGCCAGCAACGCCGTGAGCCCGCTCACCAGGCAGGCGGCTCCGACATAGATGGCCACCGGCACTGCCGAATCATATTCCCGGTACAGCCACAAGGCGATGATCGGGGCGAGGGAACCGGCGAGGATCGAGGTGAGCTGATAGGCGAGCGACACGCCCGAATAGCGGATCCGGGTCGGGAACAGCTCGGTGATGAAGGCGGCCTGCGGGCCGTACATGGCGCTGTGGAGGACCAGGCCGGTGACGAGGGCGAGGACGATCAGAGCCGATTCGCCGCTTGCGAGCATCGGGAAGAAGGCGAAGCTGAAGGCGGCGAGGCCGAGGCCGCCGAAGGCGTAGACGGGGCGGCGGCCGATCCGGTCCGACAGCCGGCCGAAGAGCGGGATGGCGAAGAACTGGACTCCGGCGCCGATCAGCAGGGCCTGGAGCGCCAGGCTCCGGGTCTCGGCGGCCACGTCGACCAGGAAGGTCAGGGAGAAGACGGTGAGGATGTAATAGGAGATATTCTCCCCGACGCGCAGGCCCGCTCCCAGCACGAGGGCGCCGGGCCGTTCCCGGAGGACGTCCATGGCCGGCAGGCTGGGCGGGATCTCGGCTTCCGCGAGCGCCTTCTCGAACATCGGGCTCTCCTCGACCCGGTTGCGTATGTACCAGCCGACGACGACGAGCGCGGCGGAGAGGAGGAAGGGGATCCGCCAGCCCCAGGCGAGGAAATCGGCCTCGCTCTGCACGCCCGCGATCAGCGCCAGCACGCCCGCGGAGAGCAGGCTGCCGGCCGCAACTCCGGCCTGGGGCCAGCTCGCCCAGAAGCCGCGGCGGGCGGCGTCGCCATGCTCCGCCGCCATCAGCACCGCTCCGCCCCATTCGCCGCCGACCGCGAAGCCCTGCACCAGCCGGAGCGCGATCAGGCCCGCGGGCGCCCAGACTCCGATCTGAGCGTAGGTCGGCAGCAGGCCGATCAGGACCGTGGCCACTCCCATCAGGACGAGGCTGAGCATGAGCAGGCGCTTGCGCCCGATCCGGTCGCCATAATGTCCGAAGACGATTCCGCCGAGCGGCCGTGCGACGAAGCCGACCGCATAGGTGGCGAAGGCGAGCAGGGTTCCGACGAACGGATCGTAGGAGGGGAAGAACAGCTTGTTGAAGACGAGCGCTGCGGCGGAGCCGTAGAGGAAGAAATCGTACCATTCGATCGTGGTGCCGATCATGCTCGCGCCCACGACCCGGCGGAGCCTCCCCGGCTGCCATTCCCCGGCTTTCTGCTCCTGCGCCATGTCGCCTCCTCGCCGGCGCAGCTTTAGCCAGCCCTTGCCGGTGGGGAAAGCCGGGCGTACCGGCTAGCGATGCGCTTCCTGCTCCCCATCGCCCTGCTCTTCGCCGGCGCCTGCGCCTCCACCCCCACTCCCGTCCGGGATTCGGAGCCGGCGCGCTGGCGCGCCCAGGCGGAGCGGGTGACGATCGTCCGTGACAATTGGGGAATCGCCCATGTCCGTGGGAAGACCGACGCGGACGCCGTATTCGGGATGATCTATGCCCAGGCCGAGGACGACTTCAACAGGGTGGAGACCAACTACCTCACCGCGCTCGGCCGCACCGCCGAGGCGGAAGGGGAGAAAGCGATCTGGAGCGACCTGCGCGCGAAGCTCTACATGGATCCGGACGATCTCAGGGCGCGCTACGAGTCGAGCCCGGCCTGGCTGAAGCGGCTGATGGACGCCTGGGCGGACGGGCTGAACCCTTATCTGGCGGCCCATCCCGAAGTGCGTCCCCGGGTCATTTCCCGGCTCGAGCCGTGGATGGCGCTGTCCTTCAGCGAAGGCAGCATCGGCGGCGATATCGAACGTATCGACCTCGCGGCGCTTGAAGCTTTTTACTCGAAGCGCGGCAAGGCGCTGGCTGCGGCGGCGCCCAGGGACCGGGAGCTTGGCGGCTCCAACGGCTT
>DATHBY010000018.1:0-8829 GCA_035295885.1 Allosphingosinicella sp. | reverse complement strand
GAAACTTGTCCCCACGCCTTTAGACTATCGCGGTTCCGGCCCCGCGCAATCCGCGCTATGCGGACCCGCCACGCGCCCGTAGCTCAGCCGGATAGAGCACGAGCCTTCTAAGCTTGGGGTCGCAGGTTCGAATCCTGCCGGGCGCGCCAGTTTTCCGCCATTTTTTTGTTACCTAAATTTGCGTCAGGTAACGCATAGGTAACAAGCGGGCGGGATACGGCGGCACATTGCGGGCCTCGCTGGGACGAGCGCGGGCCCTCGGCGGCTGCTTTTGGGCGGGAGCGGACCGACCGGTGTCAGGCGCTGATGCCAGAGAGGTTGCGACAGCAGGC
Source organism: Allosphingosinicella sp. (assembly GCA_035295885.1). Classification (GTDB taxonomy): domain Bacteria; phylum Pseudomonadota; class Alphaproteobacteria; order Sphingomonadales; family Sphingomonadaceae; genus Allosphingosinicella. The sequence goes on along the minus strand of DATHBY010000018.1, from coordinate 8,497 downwards.
ATTCGGCACCTCCCCTTTCCGTCGAGCGCAGCAGGGACCGCTTCACGGCACAGAAGCCGGCGATGGCGCTTCGCCTCGGCCACACGCGTTCGCGCTCGACTGTCGGCGCCATCCGAGACCCGGCTAGGACAAGGAAGCGAAAAGCGACGCCCTTGCGAGGATTCTGATTCGTAAAAATAAACAACCAAGCCCAGGATTATCTTTGTTGACCGTAGATGTTCAAAGTGTTTTATTCGCTCCCGAATTGGGGTGGGGGCTAAGTAAAAGTGAAAACTAGAATGGCCAGCTTTATGCTGGCGGCATCGCTTTGTGCGCTTGCGACGGCGGCCCGAGGTAATGAGACGACCACCTATAGCTACGATGAACTCGGGCGTCTGGTGGCGACGTCGAAGACGGGGACCGTTAACGCCGGGCAGGGGACGTCCATACTCTACGATGCGGCGGGCAATCGAATGAACTATAGCATGGCGGGTGGGGCGGCGCCGGCACCACCCGCCTTCAGCGTCAGCGACGCCTCGGTCACCGAGGGCGGCATCCTCGTCTTCACCGTCACCAAGACCGGCGCGACCAGCGCGAGCTTCAGTGTCGACTATGCCACCGCCCACGGCACCGCCGGCGCTGCGGACTATTCGGCGACGAGCGGGTCTTTGACCTTTACCGCCGGCGAGACCAGCAAGACGGTCAGCGTCGCCACGACGGGAGATACGCTCGACGAAAGCAACGAGACCTTGTCGCTCAATCTGTCGAATGCCTCGGGCGGCGCGACCATCAGCGACGCCCAGGGGATCGGAACCATCATCGACGACGACGATCCGCCGCCGCCGCCGCCGCCGTCCCCTCCAGTCTTCGCGATCGGAAGCACCACCGCGAGCGAAGGCTCCAACCTCATCTTCACGGTCACCAAGTCTGGAACGACGACTACGAGCTACAGCGTCAGCTATGCGACGTCTAACGGCACCGCGGTAGCCAATAGCGACTATTATCCGATGAGCGGGACCCTCACATTCAGCGCCACCCAGACCAGCAGGACGGTGAGCGTCGGTACCATCGCCGACGGCATCTCCGAGCCCAGCGAGACGGTGCTGGTGACCCTCTCCAATCCTTCCGGCGGCGCCACGCTCGCTCCCCAGCAGTCTCAAGCCACAGGCACGATCTCGGACCCAGTCGTCAACAACCCGCCGAACGCCGTCCTCGATTCCGTTTCGATCGCTCGCTGCACCGCCGGAAGCTTCAACGTGATCGCCAACGACAGCGATCCGGAAGGCGATATCCCGCTTCTCCTGACCTCCGTCGGCGGCCCCGCGGCACAACTTGGCTACGCGTCGCTCGGAAGTTCCACCAACGTCGCTTGGACCCCGGTTTCCACGCCGGGGACCTACAACGCGTACTACGACGTCAAGGACAGCCGAAACGCGAGCTCGATCGGCACCCTGCGAGTCACGGTCACTGGCATCAACACCGGGAGCTGCCCGTGAGGCGCGGACGGGCGTCGCTGACCGTAACCAAGCGTAATCACTTACTTCATCCGCGCGGGGGCGTGGCACTGCCAAAGGGGCGGAACTACAAGATGACCAAAAAACGATGCGACGATCTTCGAGGCAAGTCCCTTTCAACGACATCCCTCACCGCCCTCCTGCTCGCCGCCACCTTGACTCCCTCGGAAGGCCTGCTCGCTCAGCCGACCAGTGCCGATCCCGACGCACGGTACGCGTTGATCGGCCCCGGCAACGTCGATCCGCGCACCGGCGAGTTCGCTTATGAATCGACCGATCTTTCGGTCGGTGCCGGCGCCTTTCCGGGCACGCTGGAGCTCAAGCGCTGGACCCGATCCGCGGTCCAATATGGCCGCGAGCATCCAATGGGCGATTTCGAGCATAATTTCATGGTTTCGACCGGCTGCGAATGGGACATCTCCAACTATCCCAGCAACTGCTCCGGCCGCCGCGCCGTGCGAGTCGGATCCACCGCTTATGTCTTCAACCTCACCGCCATCTCGCCGGGCAATGTGTGGACCAGCGCCTATGGCGAGGGCGCCACTCTGATCGAGGAGACCAACCGCTTCGTCTTTCGCGGCCCGCAGGGCGACCAGATCATCTTCCCGAGGGAAGCGAGCTGGTACAATTATGCCGGCACGGTCAACCTCGCTTCCTCCTGGCAGATGGCGAACGGCGAATCGGTCACCTTCAGCTACGAAATCGCTCTCAAGGCGAGCGGCGGCTGGCACCCGCGGCGCCGCCTCACCCAGGTGATCAACTCGCGCGGCTACGGGTTCAAGTTCAACTACATGCTGCCGGGCAACCAGTCGCCCACCGACCCCACTTATTATACGGCAACGGATTGGCAGCGGCTGACCGTCGGCTCCGTCAACGCGATCGCGCCCGGCTGCGCCGCGGGAAGCTCGGTGGCGGTCTGCGACCCGGCCAAGCTTGGCAACGTCTATTACAATTATTCGATACGCACCGGCGGGAACAGCAACATAGTCAACGCGATGCGACTCGATTCCATGCTGGATCCCGACAACAACACCATCCAGTTCACCTGGGACGCTCGCAAGGTCGCCTCAGAGAGCAATCCGGCCCTTTTCGGCACCTATCGGTTCCGGAACTTCTATTCCGGCCAAGCGGTGACGCATCAGATCGACCCGCGCGGCAAGACCTGGCTCTACCGTCGGACGCAGGCGCCGAACGGCGACATGACCTCCGAGGTCGAGGATCCGACGAACGCGATCACGAAATATTTCTACCTGTGGGGCAAGAGCGCTCCGGAATGGGTCGAAGCCCCGGGCGCGCGGCGCACCAAGTTCGTCTACGAGACCGGCGGGCGCACCAAATCGATCGAGTCTCCGCTCGGCCAGAAGGTCACGTATATCTACGACAGCCGAGGCAATATCACCTCGACCACCGTTACTCCGGCCCCGGGCAAGCCGGCGGCCCAGGCCCAGATCGTCACCACCGCCGCCTTCCCGCCCTGCGACGCGTACAATTGGAAGATCTGCAACAAGCCGTCATCGACCACTGACGAGCGCAACAAGGTCACGGACTACACCTACAGCCCGGATCATGGCGGCATCGAAAGCATACTCGCGCCCGGTGACGGCACTCCGGGCAGCCGCAGCCTGACCCGCTTCTCCTATTCGACATTCACCCGCGCCAACGGGGTGGAAGCTTCGCACGCGCTGGCGCCCCTGCCGGAGGTGACGCAGCCGACGGAGACCGTTTCCTGCCTGTCGAGCAACGACACCGCGACCTACGTCTGCCCGGCCGCGGACGCCGTCAAGACGACCTACACCTACGAGCCGTCGACGACCTGGGCCCGAAGCCAGCACCTGCTCACCGCCGTCACCGCCGATCCGGCCGGGATCGCCCCGACCACCGGCATGCGCTACAGCATGGCGGGTGACATGATTCAGGTCGATGGGCCGCGGGCCGACGGCGACGTCACCACGCACGAATTCAATCGGCGGCGGCTGAACACCCGGACGGTCGAACCCGATCCGGACGGCGCCGGCCCGCTACCTGCGCCCGAGACGATCAACGATTACAATGCGGCCGGAGGCCTCACCGCTGTGCGCCGCAAGCTCAACGGCGGCGAGGTGGTGACATCGAACACCCTGGACGCGGCCGGGCAGCCCACGCAGATAGTCGATCCTGAGAAAGGCACGATCAACATCACCTATGACGATGCCGGGCGCCAGCGCGACGTTTCCCAGGCCGTGGACGGCGTCGTCCGGGTGACTCGCAACGTCTACGATCCCTTGGGCCGGCTCACCGAGGTGCGCTCCGCCGTCGGCACGGCCCTGGAGCAGGCGACGGTCGCCATTACCTATGACGACGACAATTTGCCGCTCACTCAGGCCGACGCCAACGGCAACGTCACGAGCTATTGCCATGACGGCTACGGCCGGCTGATCGAAACCCGCTTCCCGTCCACCGCCACGCCCGGCACCTCGGTAAGCTGCGCCGTGGCACCGCACGGAAGCGTCGCGGGCAACGTCGTCATCAACAATTACGACGCCGCGGGCAACGTCACCTCGACCATCCTTCGCGACGGCCGGACGGCGAACATGCAATATGATCCGCTCAACCGGCTAAAATTTCGGGACGTCCCCGACACGGATCGCGACGTCACCTTCAACTACGACCTACTCGGCCGGCTGACCTCGGCCGTCCTTCCGGGGGCCAAGGCGAGCCTGTCCGTTTCCTCGACTTACGACAAGCTCGGCCGCCCGCTCTCCACCACCAGCAATGGCCGAACCGTGGGCTATAGCTACAACCCCAACCACGCTTCGGTCACCCTCGCCTGGCCTGACCTCCAAACGGCCGTCTTCAACAAGGACCCGCTCGGCCGGATCAGCAGCATATACGGGCTGCCCATGGCCGGCTCGCCGCTGCTGGCGACCTACCATTACGATCAACTGTCGCGCCGCTCCTCAATCGTCCGAGGCAATAGTTCGACCCAAACCGTCTACGGCTACAACGCGCAGCAGCGCCTCTCCAGCCTGTCACACACGTTCCCCGCTCCGGCGAACAATATCGGCCTGTCCTACACCTATAACGAGGCGGGCCAGCTCAAGTCGGCCGATCGGCCCAATCTCTATGCGTGGATGGACGGCTATAACGTCAATCGCGGCTACGTGCCGAACGGGCGCAATCAATATACGAGCTCCGGCAATCTCCAGCTGAGCTACGACGGCCGCGGCAACCTGACCGGCGACGGCACCAGCACGTTCGTCTACGATACAGACAACCGTCTGACCACGGTTACGACGACGGCCGGCACGACCAGTCTCGACTATGACGCGCTGGGTCGCCTCGCTCGGATCGTCAAAGCCGGCTTTCCCTTCAACTTCCTCTACGACGGTCAGAACATGATCGGTGAATATGACGACGCCGGCACGCTCTACAGGCGCTACGTCCATGGCCCGGGCATCGACGATCCGCTGGTCTGGTATGACGGCTCCGGCGCGGCGTCGCCGATCTGGTATTATACCGACGAGCGCGGATCGATCATCGCCGGCGCGGGCTCGGACGGGTCGATCCTCGGCATCAACCGTTACGACGAATTCGGGATCCCCGCCGCGTCCAATCAAGGGCGGTTCCAATACACCGGCCAGATGTGGCTCTCTGAAATCGGCCTCTATTACTACAAGGCACGACTCTACTCGCCGTTCCTCGGCCGATTCCTGCAGAACGATCCGATCGGCTACGCGGACGGCATGAACCTCTACGCCTATGTCGGCAACGATCCCGTCAACCTGAAGGATCCGAGCGGGACTCATCACTGCGGATCGGGCGGTCCCAACGACATCGTCGTCTGCGGCGGCTTCTGGCACAATTTCGGCAGCCCCGAAATCCCGACCGTCGACTTGGGGCGACTCTTTTGGGACGCCATGCGTAACCAGGGCCAGGCTGCGCTTGCATCCATGGCCACCAGGCTCCGCCGTACGATCCTGGGACACGGACCTCACCATACTGAAATAAAAGTCCTGACTCAGTGCTCTCCGGATGAGACCTTCTCAACCATCCGTCAGAAGGGGAATTCCGCGCCGGGTGCAAGCTACGCAAAGACGGGAACTCACAATATGGTTCTCACCTTAAACAATCCGATAACTCAGGTGGTAAACCCCGGTGCTCGCACGATTACAAATATCACCCGGCCTGGCCATGCCTTTTACCCAGGCACCGTAACGATAAAAGTAAGCGATGCTGGCGGCGGATTTTCCTCTATTAGTATTATTGGTAAAGGAACTGGGGAGAATCCTAGATTAAATAATCTTATTGGTGGTTATTGGTTTGGAACTATGGCACACGGAGTATCGGAATTATGTAGAATAAAGGCTGGAGGAGGGCCTTTGGCATCTTGAATAAAATGCGCTTCCTACTGCTGCACAAGTCTCTTGCTTTATCAGCGCTGGCGCTGATGGGGGTTCTTTCAATCTCGGCCTGTGACGCGACGCTCCCGGAGGACGAGGTAAGGCTCTGCGTGAAAGGTGGAGTCACTCAGGATATCGTGGACCGCCTCGCAGATATCACCCGCCGTCACCACCTCTCATTCGACGACAGCGGCGCCCAGAACAGGTCTGAATTGATCGGAATCTCGGCGGACAACGCAATAATCCCGACGGGGGTGGCTACCAACCTTCTGGTCAGGGACGGCCGGACCGTCGTGCTCATGGGAACCAACTTGGGAAGCACTGGCGATCTGCTCGTGCTCAGCTTCTTCAACGTGAAGGACGACGCCCGCCGATTGAGCTTCAAGCGGGACCTCCTCGCCGAGACAACGAGAATACCCGGTGCGAGAGTGATCTACAGGGGCCCCGACCCGGACGGCGACGTCTCCTGCGGCACTGCATCGACGGATCCGGCTCGGGGACACGGGTGACAGAATGATTGTTGGTGTACGGCTGACGGCCGGCGGCACGCCAATCGGCGTGACCCCGCCAGAGCCCGATTCCAGGCTTGGACCCATCTTCTCCTCGAAAATGGTCTATGCCGCCCGATATCGCAACGCTGACCTCAATGTGCTCCATATACAATCGCGACAACGAGGCTCAGTCCCGTCGCCGTTACCAAGGCAGGGGCCAAGCGACGATGATTGTACGGAAGCCTTCTAAGCTTGGGGTCGCAGGTTCGAATCCTGCCGGGCGCGCCAGTTTCCTTTGTCCGTACCGGACGCATGGGTAACGGTTTATTCCGGAGACATAGGTAACACAGCGGCGCCATCTTCTCACCGTCGAGCAGGCGAGCCACGAAACGCAGGCGTTCGTCCATCCTGGCACACTCCTTCCACGGCACTTTGCCCTCCCGCAAAGGCCAGAAGTGTTACCCATGTCTCCGGTATCGAGCGTCACCCTTCTCTCGGGAAGGGCATTTACGGGGGCTCGCTCCGGTCAACGCTCCTGAGCGAGCCAGCGCGGAAGCTTGTAGCCGTGCATCAGGTCCTCCGCCGACTGCCGCTCGCGGACGACCGCCCAGTCCGGGCCGTTGACCAGCACCTCGGGGGTGAGCGGGCGCGAATTGTAGGTGCTGCCCATCGTCGCCGCATAGGCGCCCGCGGTACGGATGATCATCAGCTCGCCGGCCCGCACCCGGTCGATGTGCCGGGACCGGGCGAAGGTGTCGCCGGTCTCGCAGACGGGCCCGACGATGTCCGCGACCATATGTTCGCCACTTGGAACCACGGCCTCGGCCGAATGCCAGGCATCGTAGAGGCTCGGCCGCATCAGGTCGTTCATCGCCGCGTCGACGATCACGAACGGCACCGCCGGGCCGGGCTTGATCCGAATCACGCTGGTCAGAAGGACTCCGGCGTCGCCGACGAGCAGCCGGCCCGGCTCGAAGATCAGGCGCGTCTTCCATCCGCGGGTCACTCGAGCGACCATCTCGCCATAATCGGCCGGAGCGGGCGGAGCGGCGGCCGCAGGGTCGTAGGCGAGTCCGAGGCCGCCGCCGAGATCCGCGGTCCGGATGTCATGCCCCGCCGCTCGAAGCACCCGGATCAGCTCACCCAGGCGCCGGAACGCCGCCTCGAGCGGTGCGAGGCTGGTCAGCTGGCTTCCGATATGGACGGCGACTCCGCCGAGCCGAAGGCCCGGCAGCTCGCTGATCCGGGCACAGGCGGCGACGGCGTCGCCGACCGCCACTCCGAACTTGTTATGGGCGGACCCGGTGGAAATCTTGGCATGCGACCCGGCGTCGACGTCGGGATTGACCCGCAAGGCGACTTGGGCGTCGACCCCCATCGCCACCGCGACCTCCGACAGCATCTCCGCCTCGGGCACCGATTCGAGGTTGAACTGGCAAAGCCCGCCTTCGAGTGCGAGGGCCATTTCCGCCGCGGTCTTGCCGACCCCGGAGAAAACGATCCGGCCGGGCGCGATTCCGGCGGCCCGGGCGCGCCGGTACTCGCCCAACGAAACCACGTCGGCGCCGAGCCCCTCCGCCGCGAAGGTCGCAAGCACCGCCGGATTGGGGTTGGCCTTGACCGCGTAGGCGATGAGCGGGTCGCCGAGCGGCGCCAGCGCCGACTTGAGCAGCCGCACCTGACCCAGCATCGTCGCGGTGGAATAGACGTAGACCGGAGTCCCCACCTCCCGGGCGATCAGCGGCAGCGGCACGTCCTCGCAATGCACGACGCCGTCTTTCAGGCGGAATCCGTCCATAGGTCCCTCAACCCGCGGTCGGGATCAGCACGGCGGGGCGGCCGGGGCCGCCCTCAGAACTTGACCTCGGCGGCGAAGGTGAACGAGCGGCCCCGCGGGTCGGCGACGCGCGGCTCCCATGAGCTGCCGGCGCCGGTATTGCCGTCATAGGTGATGGCGAAGGGCGGGTCGCGGTCGAACAGGTTCTTGACTCCGGCGCTGACCCTGAACCCCGGCGCCAGGCCGCCGTAGCTGAGCGACAGATTGTAGATGATGTAGTTGCTCACCCGCTCATTATAATCGGGGCGCGTGATCGCGCCCGACGCGATGCCCGGCAGCGCGAAGTTCCTGTAGCCG
>DATHBY010000017.1:0-1774 GCA_035295885.1 Allosphingosinicella sp. | reverse complement strand
GCTGGTACTGGACGATCGCGCCCTCGCCCACCTTCGAGCGCACCAGGTTCGGGTTGCCCTGGGTGCCGATGGCGAGGATGACGTTCTCGGCCTCGATCGTTTCCCCGCTCGCCAGACTGAGGGTGAAAGCGCCCTTCTCGCCGGCGATCGATCTGACCTCCGCGCCGAGCATGACGTTGATCTTGTGGTCGGCCGCCATCCGGTCCCAGGTGCCGAGCACCGCCTCGCGCCTGCCGGCCTCGAACGGCATGTCCGAGCGCAGCACGAGCTGGCCCGGGGTCGCCATGACGTGCTTGCCCTTCTGATATTTCCAGATCGTGTCGGAGAGGTGGCCGGTCTTCTCGAGGAGGACGTGGCTGAGGCCGAGCCGGGCGGCCCTCGCGGCGGCGCTGAGGCCGGCCGGGCCCGACCCGACGATCGCGATACGGAAGGCAGCCGGCACGCTCGTTCCCACCCCTCCAGCCGCCGGGGCATGGCAGCCCTTGACGTTGACCAAATTGACGCAAGGATGGCAAGCCCATGACCAGCGCCCCCCAAAGCCGTTCCCGTCGCCCGTCCGCGGCGACGATCATCCTCGTCGCCGCGGCGCTGATCGCCCTGGTCTCGGCCGCGGTCGCGATCTCGCGGAGCGTCGGCGGCGGCCCGGACGGCGGCGCCGGCAGTCCGGCCGCGAAGGACTGGCGAGTGGTCGGCTGGGCCTATGCTCAGGCCGGCAATGCCGGCGAGGCCGCAGCGGCCTATCGCAAGGCGACGGCGATCGAGCCGGACAATGCCGAGAACTGGTCGTCGCTCGGCGAGGCGCTGCAGGTGCCGAGCGCGACCCTCGTCCCGGAGGCGGCCGCGGCCTTCCGGAAAGCGATCGAGCTCGACCCGCGCGATCCCAGGGCCCGCTATTTCCTCGCCGTCCAGAAGGATCTGGCGGGCGACCATAAGGGCGCGGTCGACGACTGGATCGCCTTCCTCAAGGACACTCCGCCCGGAGCGCCCTGGGAGGCGGACCTCAGGCGGACGATCGAGGAGTCGGCGGCGAAGAACCGGATCGACATTGCGGGCCGAATGCCGGCCGCCGGAAGCACCGGCACGGCCACCGCCGCAATACCGGGGCCCACTCCCGAGCAGCTGGCTTCGGCTTCCTCGCTCCCTCCGGCTCAGCAGGCGGCGATGGTCCAGCAGATGGTGGCCCGGCTCGAAGGGCGGCTCAAGGCCAACCCGAAGGACGAGGAAGGCTGGATCCGGCTGATGCGCTCGCGAATGGCGCTGGGCGAGGCGCAGGCGGCGCAGGCGGCGCTCCGCTCAGGCCTCGCCGCCTTCGGAAGCGGTTCCGCCGAGGCGGGGCGGCTGAGGAGCGCCGCGGCCGAGCTCGGAGTGCCGGGTGGCGGCTGAGGGGGTTTTCCAGGCCGTCAAGCTGAACTTGTTTCAGCATCCAGCGACGAACCGCCTCGCGGGTGGAGAACTGGCCCTGAAACAAGTTACGGGTGACGAAAGGGAGCAGGGGGAAAGCCCGATCTCAATCCCCCTTTTGCTTCGGCCGATGGGCTTTTTGGATAGACTTGCGGCCCGGCTAGCTTGCGGCCATGCCTCCCTTCCCGCTCATCGTCTCAGTCGTCGGCACTCGTCCCGAAGCGATCAAGATGGCGCCGGTGGTTCGCTCGCTCGCCGAGCGCGGATTAGGTCAGGAAGTCGTGCTCACCGGCCAGCATTCCGGCCTTGAGCGGAGCTTCGAGCTTCCGAGCCGCGCCGTCTCCAGCCTCGGGATCAACCTGAAGGACCAGAG
>DATHBY010000016.1:0-2395 GCA_035295885.1 Allosphingosinicella sp. | reverse complement strand
AGGAGCACGTGACCGAGTTCGTCGAGCGCCTGTCCGAGGCGGCCCGGCAATATGAGGTGCCGCAGGCGGCCTAGCTTTGCCTCCCCATGAGCGCAGCTCAAAGGGAGGGGCGCCACCGAACGTTGTGGAGGGGTCAACTGGCCGAAGCCTGCGCCCGCTACCCTTCTACCAGGCTTCGCCTGGTCCCCTCCCCATCGTCGAAGGGAGGCAGGCAGAGCTTGAACCGCCCTCCCACCTTAGCCACATCGCGCCCATGACCACCGCCGATTTCGACACCGAGGCGCGCTCCGCCAATCTCGACGAGGCGCTCGGCTTCACCATCCCCGGCCGCAACGCGCGCGGGCGACTGGTGCGGCTCGGGCCGCTGCTCGGCGAGATATTGTCGGCGCACGATTATCCGGCGCCGATCGCCCGCACGCTGTCCGAAGCGCTGGTGCTGGCGGCGCTGCTCGGCTCGCTGCTCAAGGAGGCGGAAGGGCAGCTGACCATCCAGGCCCAGACGGACAGCGGAATCGTCGACCTGCTCGTCGTCGACTATCGCGACGGCGAGCTTCGCGGCTACGTCCGCTTCGATGCCGACCGGCTCGGCGAGCTGCCAAGCCATCGCGACCTCGCCGCCCTGTTCGGCAAAGGCTATCTCGCCATCACCTTCGACCATCCGCTGGCGGAGGAACGCTATCAGGGCATAGTTCCGCTCGAGGGCAGCTCGCTCGGCGAGGCGGCGCAGAATTATTTCAGCCAGTCCGAGCAGCTGCCCAGCGTCGTCCGGCTCGCGGTCGACGATACCGGTCATATCGCCGGCGGGATACTCGTCCAGCATCTGCCGGAAGGGGAGGAGGGCCGCGACCGGCTCCACGCCCGCCTCGACGATCCCGAGTGGGAGCATGTCCGCATCCTCGCCGAGACGATCAAGGGGCATGAGCTGACCGATCCGGCGCTTCCGCTCGGGGAGGCGCTGTGGCGGCTGTTCCACGAGGAGGAGGTGCGGGTGCTCGAGGCGATCCCGCTCAGCAAGGGCTGCCGCTGCAATTTCGAGCATGTCCGCGGAGTGCTCGCCCGATTCGGAGCCGCCGAACGGGCCGAGATGGTCGACGACGACGGCTTCATCAGCGTCGACTGCGAATTCTGCTCGCGGATTTTTCCCATATCGCTCAGCGACTTCGAGGACTGAAGACCGCCCGGCGCGGCTATCTCGATTCCTTCGGATTTTCCTGCTAGAGGGCCCCCGTCTATGTCGTATCTACGGGGCCGTTTGCGCTGGGGGGCGCTCGGGCTGGCCGGCATTCTCGCCGTCGCCGCGCCCGTTTTCGCATTCGCTCTTCCGGATCTGGAAGCTTTATCGAAGCTCGAGCGCGGGCGCTGGCAGCTGCGCGGCGCCGAGGTCGCGGCCCGGTCGGTTTGCCTCGGCAATCCCGCCGCCCTGGTGCAGCTCGAGCATCGAGGCGTCAGCTGCGGCCATGAGGTCGTTGCCAGCGAGGCGGCCGGAGCGACGGTCCAATATACCTGTCCCGGCCGCGGCTTCGGCCATACCAGCATCCGGGTCGAGACTCCGCGCCTCGCCCGAATCGACACACAGGGACTGGTGGACGGCCGCCCCTTCTCCTACCGGGTCGAGGCGCGCAAGGTCGGCAGCTGCTGAGGGTGGGAATTGGTCCTTCGATACGGGCCTTCGCCAGGCTCGGTCCCTACTCAGGATGAGCGGTCTGGTTATCCTCTACCGCTCATCCTGAGTAGCCGCTGAGCGAAGTCGAAGCGGCGTATCGAAGGACCTCCCATTTCCGATGGGGAAGCAGCTTCTCCCGTTAACCCCCTGTTTACCCTGATCCATGTAAACAGGGGACGTGCCGATTGTGGGCACGCTTTCCTCCCTAGAAGGCTTAGCAGCCTAAACTGGGCCGCTCTTCACCGGGCGGCCCGTTCTTTTGTGCCGCTTGCGCCGCTCGCCGCGGCGCACTAGCCGCCCACCATGTCAGCCGCCGCGCCCAAAGCCGTCGCTCTCCTTTCGGGAGGGCTCGATTCCATGGTCGCGGCCGCGATCGCGCGCGAGGCGGGCTATTCGCTTCTCGCGCTTACCGTCGATTACGGGCAGCGCCACCGGATCGAGCTCGAGGCCGCCGGGCGGATCGCGGCGGCGCTCGGGGCCGAACGTCACGTCCTCATTCCCCTCGACCTGCGGCCGTTCGGCGGCTCGGCGCTGACCGCCGACATCGCGGTCCCCAAGGCCGGTCCGGGGGACGACGTGCCCGTCACCTATGTGCCGGCGCGAAACACCATCTTCCTGTCGCTGGCACTCGGCTGGGCGGAGGCGGCGGGAGCCTTCGACATCTATATCGGGGTCAACGCCCTCGATTATTCGGGCTATCCCGATTGCCGTCCGGACTTCGTCGACGCCTTC
>DATHBY010000015.1:0-5424 GCA_035295885.1 Allosphingosinicella sp. | reverse complement strand
CCTTCTGATCCGGAGCGGCACGATCTACACCGGTTTCAAGGCGCCGTTCACCGGCGACGTGGCGATCGCCGGCGATCGAATCCGGGCGGTCGGCCGCCGCCTCCCCTTCGCAGCGAAGCGGGTCATCGAGGCGAAGGGAATGATCGTCGCTCCCGGCTTCATCGATCCGCACGCCCATATCGGCGAGGACCTCGCCTCGGCCGACGCCCGGACCCGGCTGATCCCGGCCTTCCTCCTCCAGGGCGTGACCACCGCCTTCATCGGCAATGACGGGGCCGGCGATACCGACGTCGCCAAGGTGCTGGGCAGCGCCGAGGCCCGGCCCGTGGGGATCAATTATGCGGCCTACGTCGGCTTCGGGGCGGTCCGCCGGAAGGTGCTCGGCGATGCCAACCGCGCTCCCGACGAGGGCGAGCTCGGGCGCATGCGCAGCCTGGTCGCGGGCGCGATGTGCGAGGGCGCGCTCGGGCTTTCGACCGGCCTGTTCTATGCGCCGCAGAGCTTCGCCAAAACGGGGGAAGTGGTCGCGGTGGCGCTCGAGGCCGGCCGCCGAGGCGGCATCTACGACAGCCATATCCGCGACGAATCCAGCTACAATATCGGCCTCGCCGCCGCGATCGACGAGGCGATCGCGATCGGCCGCGACGCTCGCCTGCCGGTCAACATCTCGCACATCAAGGCGCTCGGGGTAGACGTCCACGGCCAGGCGCCCGCGATCATCGCCAAAGTGGAGGCCGCGCGGCGGGCGGGGCAGGCGGTGACGGCCGACCAATATCCCTGGTCCGCCTCGGGCACGAGCCTGGCGGCCGCGCTCGTCCCGCTCTGGGCGCAGGACGGCGGCCGCGCCGAGCTCCTCCGGCGTTTCGGCGATCCTTCCCTCTCGGCGCGTCTCCGGGCCGACATGGCCGAGAATCTGCGCCGGCGAGGCGGCGCGGCGGCGCTCCTCATCACCGAAGGCGCGCATGGCGGGCGCACCCTCGCCGACGTGGCGAAGAGCCGGGGCGAGGAGGCGGTCCCGGCCGCGGTCGCGGTCATCCGCGCCGACGATCCGGCGGTGGCGTCGTTCAACCAGATCGAGCCGGACATAAAGGCGTTCATGCGCCGGCCCTGGGTGATGACCGGCTCGGACGCCTCGACGGGCCACCCCCGCATGTATGGGAGCTTCGCCCGCAAATATGCCAAATACGTGGCGGCCGAGCGGGTCCTGACGCTGAGGCAATTCATCGAGCGCAGCTCGGCGCTGGCCGCCAGGACCTTCCGCCTGGCTGGACGCGGCCGCCTGGAGCCGGGCGCCTTCGCGGACGTTGTCGTGTTCGATCCGCGCCGCTACGCCGCCCGCGCCACCTACCGGCAGCCGACCCTGCCCGCGGCGGGCGTGCGCACCGTGCTGGTCAACGGCGTCCTTGCCTTGGACGACGGGGTGCTGACCGGCAGGGCCGCTGGCCGGGCGCTGCCGCACCGGCCGACGCCCGGCACTTGTCGCTAGCGCCGGTGCAAGTGGAGTAGAGTTGGTGGATCATGTGGAGAAATATCGGCGGGACGGGTACGCGATCGTCCGGGGCCTTTTCACCGCCGAAGAGGTGCACGCGATCGGCGGCGCGGCCGACCAGCTCCATGCCGAGGCGGTGCGGCACGGCCGCAGCTTTCGCCACGGCAATCTGTTCTACAACGTCGCGGGGGATCCGCCGCAGGTGCGGATGGTGCAGTGGCCGTCCTATCATCAGCCGGTGCTGAACGCGGTCCGGCTCGACCGGCGGATGGCTGAGCTGCTGGCGCCCCTGATCGGCCCGGATATGAAGCAGATCATCAACCAGATCCACTGGAAGGAGCCGGGCGGGCCCAGCGAGTTCGCCTGGCACCAGGATTCGCAGTTCCGCGAGCCGGCTGATGCCTATCGCAACCTCGCCACCGCCTATGTGCAGACGGGGCTGGCGATCGACCCGCAGACTCCGGAGGCCGGCTGCGTGCGCTTCATCCCCGGAAGCCATTTGAACGGGAACCTCAAGCTGGACACTCCGCGCGAAGTGCTTGGAGTCGCCATGGACGACGCGGTCCTGCATGCCGCGGGACTATCTCCCGAGGACGCGGTCGAAGTCGTCCTCGACCCCGGCGACCTGGCGCTGTGGAGCCCGTTCCTGGTGCACGGCTCCGGAGTCAACCGCTCGGACCACCGCCGCCGGTTCTACGTGAACGGCTACGTACGGGCCGAGGATTGCGACCGCGGTGAATGGGCGTTCCGCGACGGCGAGCCGGTTCCCCTCGGGCCCGAGCCCGTTCTGGTCCATTACGAGGCCCTGCACGAACGGGGCGAGCCCCACTACGTCTAGACTTTGTCCTGCCGAAGCAGAATCGTCACCCCGGACTTGATCCGGGGTCCGCTTTTTCGCAATCCCGGTGGAGCAAGAAGGTGGATGCCGGATCAAGTCCGGCATGACGAATGCCTCGCTTCCATCACAATAGGACAAACTCTAGGGGTCGCGGTAGAAGCGGACGTTGCCGAGCTCGAGCCAGGCGCCGCCGCCGGGCTCTCCTTCCAGGCGGAAGAGCAGGGCGCGCAGGCGCGACGGGTCCAGGCGAGCCTCGGCAAGCGGGCTTCGCAAGGCGCCGAACGGTATCCGGATCTCGCGCCTCGTCTCGCCCGCCGGGAATGATGCGCGGAACCAGCTGCGGGGGTGGATCCCGTAGCTGTTGAGCTGCAACTCGTAATCCCCGGCGCCGCGCGCCTCGAAGGCCACGCCGGAAAAGCCGCTGGCATCGGCGAGGTGGACCGCGCCTTTGGTCAGCGGCAGCTGCAGCTCGGCGAAAGGCCGGGGCGCGGCGCCCAGGCCCGCCGTCAGGAACAGCCGCCCGCCCGGGAGGCGCGAAAGGTCGAGATGGCTGTGGTCCATGCCGGGATCCGTTCCTTCGACCGGCAGCGTGTCGAGGTCGCTGCGGCCGGCGGGACCGGCGCCGGTGTAGATCGGGCCGGGCATCCGGTGCACCGGCAGCGGCGACATGCCGTCATCTTCGAGCCGCCGGACGAGGCGCTTGAGCCCCATCTCGCGCCCGGCGACGAAAACCCGGCGGACGTCGTAGAGGTCGGCGATCCGTTCGTCGGGGCGGCCGCCGGTCAGCACCAGGTCGGCGCGCTGGCCCGGTGCGATCCGGCCGTGGCTGTCACTCCGGCGGAGGATGCCGGCGCTGACCCTGGTCGCCGCGCCCAAGGCTTCGGCGGGCGTGAAGCCAAGCCTCGCCAGCCATCCGATCTCCCGAAGGGTCGCGGAGCCGTGATAGACTCCGCCGATCCCGGCGTCGGTGCCCACTCCGACTCGGATCCCGGCCGCCTTCCGACGCCGGACGTTCTCCTTCATGATCGTCCAGCGTGGGGATTCCGGTTGCGGCACGGCTTCGCCCTGCGACGCCGTTCGCGCTTCCTCCCGCGCCCGTTCCTGGGGGCGAAGACCGCGCCATTCGGCGGGTTCGAAGCTTCGCCCCTCCTGCGGCTCGTAGACGACCAGGGTGGGGACGTAGGCGGTGCGGTTGGCCTTCATCAGGGCGATCAGCTCGTCGTCGACCAGGGCGTCGCCGATGCCGTGGCCGAGCGCGTCCACCCCAGCGGCGGCGGCGGCCTTGGCGCCTTCGAGCGTGACGGTGTGGGTGATGACCGGGATTCCGGCGGCATGGGCATCCTTGACGATGGCGGCCAAGGTCGGCTCGTTCATGCTGTTGAGGCTCGGCGAGCGCCCGTAGCGCCAGCCGTCGGCGAAGACCTTGATGACGTCGGGCCGGTAGGGAAGGGCCCGGGCCATGGCCAAATGGGCGGCCCGGGGAGTCGCCGCCTCGAGGGTGAAGGACCTGCCCCAGCCATATTCGGTGCCGTGGCCTCCCGGTACTCCGAGGCGGACTGCGAGCTGCAGGTTCGGCGCCACAACCTGCCCGGACGCCGTCATCTCGCGGATCGGCGCCAGCATCTCCGGCGACACCGAAAACTCGTTCACGGCCGTCACTCCGTGCATCAGATAGCCGGCATAAGCTTTGGGAAGATCGTCCGGCGCATCGAAGCCCGGTGCGCGCAGGTGGGTGTGGAGATCGTGGAGGCCCGGGATCAGCGTCAGTCCGCGGGCGTCCACCGTCCGGCTGCCGCGGGTTGCGCGCACGGCCGGGCCGACGGCGACGATCCGGTCGCCGCGCACCAGCACATTGCCAGCCTGGGCAGGGGCGCCGGTCCCGTCGAAGATTCGGGCGCCGCGGATCAGGGTGTCGCGCTCCTGTGCTGGAGCGCCCGCCGAGACGAGCAGGGCGAGAGCGGCCAGCAGTCGCTTCATCGGCGCTTCGCCTTCAGCATCTCGTCGAAAAAGGCGTCGGCGGCCCGGAAGCTCGCCAGCCAGTGGGAATGGAGGTGGAAGGAGTGGCGCTCGTTGGGGAAGACCAGCTCGCGATAGGGGATCCGGCGGGCGGCGAGCTCGCGCGCGAGCAGCACCGATTGCGAGAAATCGACGTTGCGGTCGTCGTCGCCGTGGATGAGAAGCACCGGCGAGCGCCAGCGCTCGATCGCTCCGAGCGGGGAGGATTCCCATTGCAGCTGGCGGGCGGCGTTCTGCGCGTCCGGCGACAGGCTGTTGGGCACGGGGCGAAGCATGGAATGGACGCCGTGGAAATCGACTCCGGCCGCGAAAAGGTCGCTGTTCCGAGCCAGCCCGAGGGCGGTGAGATAGCCCCCCCAGCTCCCGCCCCAGATACCGATGCGCCCGGGATCGACATCGTCGCGGGCCTCCAGCCACCGGCCGGCGGCGAGCACGTCGCGATATTCGGAAGCGCCGCCGCGGGCGATCTCCGGCGCGTCTCGGAACGCTTTGCCGTAGCCGGTGCCGCTTCGATAGTTCACCGCCAGGACGTGATAGCCGCTCGCGGCGAGGTGCTGGTTGAAGATGTAGGCGTGGGAATAATAACCCGACGGATGGAAGCCGAGCAGCATCTGCCGCCGCGGGCCGCCATGGACGTAGACCACCGCCGGACGCTTCCCGGGACCGCGGGCGCGGAACAGCTGGCCGTGGACCTCGACTCCGTCCTCCGCCCGGAACAGCACGGGCTCGGGAGTTACGAAGCCCGTCGCGGCGGCGGGCGGCTTCAGCGGCCGAAGCCCGTCATCAACGAGGGCGGGATGAGCGGGGCGCGAAACGTCGGCCGCGATCACGGCCAAGGCGTTGCCCCCGAGCACCGGCGCGGATTCGATGCCCGTCCCGCTCGTGACCCGCTCGGGCGCTCCGCCCGACAGGGGCCGCCGCCAGATGTGCCGCCGGTTGAGATCGCCCGAATTGCCGGCATAGATGAGGGAGCGGCCGTCGGCGCCGAGCGTGAACATCTCGACCTCGAAGGGTCCCGGAGTCAGCTCCCTGGGCACTCCGCCCCTGGTGGCGTCGAGCGCGTAGGGGTGAAGCCACCAGG
>DATHBY010000014.1:0-2321 GCA_035295885.1 Allosphingosinicella sp. | reverse complement strand
GTCGCAGTCACCGCCGGCGTCGGCCGGCTGCTCCTGGGCTCGGCCGCCAACGCCGGCATCGACAGCAACACCAACGTCACCCCTTATGTGCTCGCGGTCTGCATGGTCCCGTTCCTGATCATGGCCGCGGCGCTTCCCAGGATCCGGACGGCGCCGCCGGATTCCGCCATCCGAAGCTCGGCCGCGATCGGCCCCTATGTCGATTTCTTCTGGCGCTACGGCTTCGGCGCCCTCGTCGTCATGGCCTTCGTCTCCATCTACCGGATGGGTGACGTTCTTGCGCTCAACCTGTCCAAGCCGATGATCAAGGGCCTCGGCTATTCGCTCGACCAGATCGGCTATGTCGACAGCCTCGTCGCCCTGATCTCGAGCATCGTCGGAGTGGGCCTCGGCGGCCTGATGGTCGTCTACTGGCGGATGGGCATCGCCCTGACGATCGGAGCCGCCTTCGCCGCCTTCGGCAATTTCGGCTTCGTCTGGCTCGCCCATCAGCCGGTCGACGTCTGGATGCTCTATGTCGCGACGGCGGCCGACCAGTTCGGCAACGGCATGGCCGGGGCGGTGTTCGTCGTCTACCTCTCGATGCTGGTGAACCCGCGCTATCCGGGCGCGCAATATGCCTTCCTGTCGGGCTTCGCCTTTCTTCTGCCCCGCCTGCTCTCCGGCGCGGGGGGAGCGATCGTCAAGCAGCTCGACGACGCCGGCTTCAACGGCTTCGACCTCTTCTTCATCCTGTCCGGCGTCCTGAGCCTGGCGGCGATCCTGTTCCTGCCGTTCCTCGCCCGGATCAAGCCGAGGCCCGACGACCGATGATCGATGCCGCCTTCGCACCGGCCGCGGCGGCGGTGGCCGACGGGCGAGTGCCCTGCGCCGCGCTCGGGATCGTCGGCGCGGACGGCCGCCGCTGGGTCAGGGTGGCGGGAATGGCGGCCCTGCTGCCAGTCCCCGAGCCGCTCACCGAGGCCCATTGGTTCGACCTCGCCTCGTTGACCAAGGTCATCGCCACGACGACGATGATCCTTCGCCTCGCCGAACAGGGCCGGATCGACCTCGACCGGCCGCTCACGGACGCCATACCGGACCTGCGCCAGTACGACGTCGACAACGCCGCCGAGCGCCGGCTGACCTTCCGCGACTGCCTCGCCCACCGCACCTTCCTGCCCGCCGTCGAGCCGGTCTACACCTACGGCGGCGATCCCGACCGGCTTCGCGCCTTCGTCCTCCAGCGCGAATGGCGCCGCGGCCCGCCCGTCTACTCGGACATCAACTTCATCCTGCTGGGAATCGCGGTCGAGCGGATAACCGGTGCGCCGCTCTCGGCCTGGCCCCTGCCCGAGGGGCTGGGCTTCGGCCCCCCGCGCGGTCCCGCGGTGGCGACGGAGCATTGCTCCTGGCGCGGGCGGGTGCTGAGCGGCGAGGTCCACGACGAGAATGCCGCCGCTTTGGGCGGTGCCGCCGGACATGCGGGGCTGTTCGGAACGGTCGCCGGAGTGCTCGACTTCGCTTTGGGCCTGCTCGACGGCAGCGGTGCTTCGCCGGCGATGCTCGAGGCGATCCGAACCCCGGTCCGCGACCACCGGACCTGCGGGTGGGAAAGCCGGTTCGAGGGCTGGCACGGGGGCGATGCCTGCTCGGCCGGGACGATCGGCCACACCGGCTTCACCGGCACCGGCCTGTGGGTCGATTTCAACCGCGGCCTCGCCTGGACCCTGCTCACCAACCGGGTCCACCCGACGCGGCACAGGGAAAGCGGCATCGCCGAGCTGCGCCGGGCGACCGGGGAGGCGGTGATCGCGGCGTGGCAGCCCTAATTGGCCTCTGCGATCAGTACGAGCGCCGAGTCCATCGCGTCGGTGGCTCGGGCGCCTTCCGGAATGTCGTTGGCATAGCCCGAGAACAGCAGGGTCCGACCGCTCCTGGCGGTCATGTAGCCCGATAGCGCCGAGCTGGCGTTGAGCGTTCCCGTCTTGGCGAAGATACGATTCTCGAGGGCCGTGCCTTTGAAGCGCCTGGCCAGGGTGCCGTCAACCCCGCCGACCGGCAGGCTCGCGCGAAACGCCGGACCCCAGCTCTGAGCCGCGATCCAGCGCAGGAAGACGATCATCCCGCGCGGCGCGACCCGGTTGTAAGTGGACATTCCGGAGCCGTCCGAGAAATCGTAGCTCGCCCGAGGCACTCCGGCGCGCTCGAGCATCTTGCGCACCGCGGCCAGCCCGTCGGCGATCGAGCCGGTCCCCTCCTGCAGTCCGACCCGGCGAAGCAGCAGCTCGGCGTGGAGGTTCTGGCTGACCTTGTTGGTGAGGGCGACGTCCTCGGCGAGC
>DATHBY010000013.1:0-3167 GCA_035295885.1 Allosphingosinicella sp. | reverse complement strand
ATGAAGGCGGCGTCGTCGGAGAGCAGGAAGCCGATCTGGGCGGCGATCTCCTCGGGCCTGGCGAAGCGCGCCAGCGGGCTGTTGGCCGCCATCGTCCTGAATGCCGCCTCCCGGCCCTGGCGTTCCACCAGGGCGGTGAAGAAGGGCACGCTTTCCCAGATCGGCGTCTCGACCCCGCCCGGAGCGATCGAATTGACTCGGATGCCGAGCGGCGCCCCCTCCCTGGCCGCGATTCGCGCGAGGTGGATCACCGCCGCTTTGGAGGCGCCGTAGGCGGCGATGCCCGGCTCCGCCTTCACCCCGGCCACCGAGGCGGTGAGGACGATGGCGCCGCCGGTGTCGCGCATCGCCTTCATCGCCGCCTGCAGGGTGAGGAAGGCGCCGTCGAGGTTGATCGACATGATCTGCCGCCAGTCGGCGAAGCTGGTGTCGGCGATCTGGCCGCCCGCCCCGATGCCGGCGTTGACCACGGCGTGGGTGAGGCCGGTCAGATCCTCGCGTTCCCACAATCTCTCGTCGGCCACGTCGCCGATCCGGATCTGGCGCTCGCAGGGGAGGGTGAAGGCGAAGTCGCGCAGCTTGTCCTCGTCCCGGTCCATCAGGATGAGCTTGCGGGCGCCCGCCTCGGCGAGCCGGGTCGCGGTGGCGGCGCCGATCCCGGAGGCGGCGCCGGTGATGAGCACGATGGCGTTGGCGAAGTCGGGCATGGGGTGAGTGTAAGGCGGATCGGCCTCATCGTCACCCCAGCGAAGGCTGGGGTCCATTCTGACTCTGCATGGATGCCAGCATTCGCTGGCATGACGTTACGCCGCGTCGCCGATCCCGAGCTCGCCGAGCTTGCGGTAAAGCGTCGACCTGCCGATCCCGAGCCGCCGGGCCACTTCGGTCATCCGCCCGCGATAATGGCCGATGGCGAGGCGGATGACGTCGGCTTCGATCGCGTCCAGCGGCCGCAGATTGCCGTCCGGGTCGTAGAGGGTGATTCCCGGGCCGTTGGACAGGGCCGCCTGCTGCGAGGCGCCGTTCAGGGCCGGGCGGTGGAAGTCGCTGGCCCGGCGCGAGAGCGTCGATTCCTGAGCGATCTGGGGGAAGTCGGCGGCGGTCAGCGCATTGCCGTCGCACAGCACGGCGGCCCGGAAGAGGGCGTTCTGGAGCTGGCGGACGTTGCCGGGCCAGCCGTAGCGCATCAGCACTTCGAGCCCGTCGTCGGTGATCGACAAATGGCGCATGCCCGGCTGCTCGGCGATCCGGGCGAGGAGGTGGCGGGCGAGCGGCGGGATGTCGCTGGCGCGGTCCCGAAGGGGCGGGATCGGCACGTGGACGACGTTCAGGCGGTAATACAGGTCCTCGCGGAAGCGCCCCCGGGCGACCTCCTCGGCAAGGCGGCGGTTGGTCGCAGCGATGATCCTGACGTCGACGATGTGGATGGCGCGGCCGCCGATGCGCTGGATCTCGCCGGTTTCCAGCGCCCGAAGCAGTTTGACCTGGGTATCGAGCGGAAGCTCCCCCACCTCGTCGAGGAACAGGGTCGAGCCGTCGGCATCCTCGAAGCGGCCGACGTGACGGTCGAAGGCGCCCGTAAAGGCGCCCTTCTCGTGGCCGAAAAGCACCGATTCCACCAGATTTTCGGGGATCGCCCCGCAATTGACCGTGATCATCGGCTTTCGGCCGCGCGGGGAGGCGGTGTGGATCGCCTGGGCGATGACCTCCTTGCCCGAGCCGCTCTCGCCCTCGATCAGCACCGAGACCCGGGCCCGGGCGGCCTTGGCGGCGACCGCGAGCGCAGAACGGAAGGGCGGAGCGGAGCCGACGATCTCCTCGAAGGCGAGCGGCCGGTTGGAGATCTTTTCGGAAAGCGGCCGCAATTCGCCGCCGCCGCGCTGGCGCCGGTCGGTGGCCGCGTTGAGCGCAGCGAGCAGGCTGTCGGGCGCGATCGGCTTGACCAGGAAATCATGGGCGCCGGCCCTCATCGCCTCGACCGCGACCGCGACCGAGGTCTGCGCGGTCATGACGAGCAGCGGCAGATCTGGGCGCAACTCGCGTATCTGCCGGATGACTCCGGTGCCGTCGGGGCCGGGAAGCCAATGATCGAGCAGGATGGCGTCGACGGGCGGGCCGTCCGCCTCGAGCAGGATCTTCGCGGCCGCATCGACGTCGGGAGCGCCGCGCACCCACCAGCCGGCGCGGGCGCCGATCGCGGTGACGAGACGCCGCTGCGCGGGCTCATCGTCTATCAGCAGCAGGCATCGCGTCGGGTCCGGCCGCATCTTCACTCCCCATGGCTCAGCAGCCCCGTCTAGCGGGCTCAGGTAAAGTTCGGCTTAATCAGGGCTTCAACGGCCGCCGCTCCGGCGCTAGAAGGGCGCCGGTCACGGACAGGGAACGCGAAAAATGGCGGCGGAAGGCGAGTTCGAGAAGGAAATCATCACGCACCGCAAGGGCTATGAGGGCTTCCTGTTCCTGATGAAGTGGGGCGCGATCATCTCGATCGTCACCGGTCTCATCGTCATCCTGCTGATCCGCGAATAGCCCGGCGGTGAAGCTGGCGGTCCTGAAGGAGACGGCGGACGCCGAGCGCAGGGTCGCGGCGACTCCGGAGACGGTGAAGAAGTTCGTCGCGCTCGGCGCGGAGGTCGCGGTCGAGGCCGGAGCCGGTCTCTCGGCCTCCGTCGCCGACGCCGACTATCAGGTCGCGGGCGCAACGGTCGGTCCCCGGGAAGCGACGCTTTCCGGAGCCGACGCGATCCTTGGGGTGCAGGGGCCGGACCCGGCGGCGCTCGCGGGCGCGAAGCCGGGCGCCCTCGTCGTCGCGATCCTGGACCCGTTCCGCCGGCGCGAGCGGGTCGATTCCTATGCCGAGGCGGGGCTGGAGGCGCTGGCGATGGAGCTGATGCCGCGCATCACCCGCGCCCAGTCGATGGACGTTCTCTCCAGCCAGGCCAATCTCGCCGGCTACAAGGCGGTGCTCGACGCCGCGGCCGAATATGGCCGAGCCTTTCCGATGATGATGACCGCCGCCGGCACCATCCCGGCCGCCCGGATCTTCGTGATGGGTGTCGGAGTCGCCGGCCTTCAGGCGATCGCCACGGCCCGCCGGCTCGGGGCGATCGTCTCCGCGACCGACGTCCGCGCCGCCAGCCGGGAGCAGATCGAGAGCCTCGGGGCCA
>DATHBY010000012.1:0-2720 GCA_035295885.1 Allosphingosinicella sp. | reverse complement strand
GTCCTTCTCGAACATGTCGGCCATGACGTCGACGCCCTGTGCCTGGAGCTCGGCCTCTTCGGGCGAGCGGGCCACGTTGACCTTGATGGTCACCGAAACCTCCGGGTGGAGCGCGATCCGGACCTCCTGGAGGCCGATCGACTTGATCGGCCGGTCGAGGACGATCTGGTTCTTGGCGACCTTGTGGCCTTCGGCTTCGAGCAGCTCGGAAAGGTCCCGGGCCGAAACCGAGCCATAGAGCTGGCCGGTGTTCGACGCCTGGCGGATGAGCTGGACGGTGATCCCGTCGATGCCCTTCGAATCCGCTTCGGCGGCGGCGCGGCGCTCGGCGTTGGTCGCCTCAATCCGCTCGCGGTTGCTCTCGAACACCTTGCGGTTGGCTTCGTTGGCTCGGAGGGCCTTGCCGTTCGGAAGGAGGAAGTTGCGGGCATAGCCGTTCTTCACCTTCACCACGTCGCCGATGGCTCCGAGCTTCTCGATCCTCTCGAGGAGAATGACTTCCATCGCTCGCGCTCCTTATTTCACGACGTAGGGGAGAAGGCCGAGGTGGCGGGCGCGCTTGATCGCGGTGGCCAGCTCGCGCTGCTTCTTGCCGGAAACGGCGGTGATCCGGCTGGGGACGATCTTGCCCCGCTCGGAGACGAAGCCCTGGAGCAGCCGGACGTCCTTATAGTCGATGACGGGAGCGTCCTTGCCCGAGAAGGGGCAGCTCTTGCGGCGGCGGAAAAATGGGCGTGCCATGTTGCTGGTCCTTTCGCTCAAGCGTCGGCGAAGTCGGGGCGGGGGGCGCGGTCGCCGCGATCCCGGTCTCGGTCGCGGCCGCCGCGATCGCCACGGTCGCCTCGGTCGCCACGATCGCCGCGCTCGCGGTCGCGCTCGCCTCGGCGCATCATCGCGGAGGGGCCCTGCTCGTGAGCGTCGACCCGCACCGTCATGTAGCGGATCACGTCCTCGTTGATCTGGGTCTGCCGCTCGAGCTCGGCGACGGCCGCGGGCGGAGCGTCGAAGTCGAGCATCACGTAATGGCCCTTGCGGTTCTTGGCGATCCGGTAGGCGAGCGAGCGAAGGCCCCAGGTCTCGGTCTTGACGACCTTGCCGCCGGCGGCTTCGATGATGCCGGTGGCGGCTTCCGCCAGCGCGTCCACCTGGGCCTGGGCCAGGTCCTGACGCGCGATGAACACATGCTCGTAAAGCGGCATGGCTGCGCTGTTCCTTGTCTTTGGCCGATCGCTGACGCCGCCCAATGCGGACGCCCCTCCGGCTGTCGTCTAAAAGCTGACCGGGGCGGAAGGCATGGCCTTCGCCCCGGACAGCGGCTCCTCTACTCGATTTCCTTGATTTTGCAAGTCTCCCGGTTCTTAAGCGCGCCGCTGCAACGAAACCAAGGAACGCCGGATGCGAGCATTCATTTTTCCAGGCCAGGGGAGCCAGTCGGTCGGAATGGGCAAGGCGCTCGCCGAGGCGAGCAGAGTCGCCCGCCACCTGTTCGAGGAAGTGGACGAGGCGCTTCGGCAGAAGCTGTTCCGGCTGATGGCCGACGGGCCGCAGGACGAGCTCACCCTCACCGAGAATGCCCAGCCCGCGATCATGGCCAATGCGGTGGTGACGTTCCGGGTGTCCGGCCTTTCGATCGAGAAGGCCGATTTCGTCGCCGGCCACAGCCTCGGCGAATATAGCGCGCTCTGCGCGGCGGGGTCGTTCGACGTTCCGACCGCGGCGCGGCTGCTCAAGCTTCGCGGCGAGGCGATGCAGCGGGCGGTGCCGGTCGGGCAGGGGGCGATGGCGGCGCTGCTCGGCGCCGGCCTCGAGATCGCCCGGGCGGTGGCGGACGCCTCGGCGCAGGGCGAAATCTGCGTCGTCGCCAATGACAACGATCCCTCGCAGGTCGTCATTTCAGGCCATCGCGGCGCCATCGAGCGGGCGCTGGAGATCGCGAGGGAGAAAGGCGCGAAGCGGGCCGTCCTGCTGCCGGTCTCCGCGCCTTTCCACTCCCCCCTGATGGAGCCCGCCGCACGCGAGATGGAGCAGGCGCTGGCCCAGGTCGAGATCGACGAGCCGGCCGTGCCCCTCTACGCCAACGTCACCGCCGCCCCCGTCGAGGAAGCCGCCGAGATCCGCCGGCTCCTCGTCGAGCAGGTCACCTTCATGGTCCGCTGGCGCGAGAGCGTCGCCGCCATGGCCGAGGCCGGGGTCGACCATTTCATCGAGTTCGGGGCCAAGGTGCTCGGCCCAATGGTCAAGCGCATCGCTCCCGACGCCCGGGTGACGAGCGTCATCACCATGGACGACATCGACGCGCTGGTGAAGGAAGTCTAGGGTTCGCGCAGAGACGCAGAGACGCAGAGGGGTGGTAGTCGTTCACCAGCCGCCGAAACCCTTCCTTGAGCGTTGCGCCGCTAAAGTTGATGAGCAGCCCGACGGGCTGCTTGCTGAGCCGCAGGTAGGTGAGCAACTGTTTGGCATGCGCAGCATGCAATTGGTCGACCGATTTGACCTCGATCAGCAGCGTTCGCTCGACGAGAATGTCGATGCGGAACGCGGCTGGAAAGCGAAGGCCGTCAAATTCGATGTCGACCGGATGTTGTCGCGCCACCGCATAGCCCATTCTGGCCAGTGAGGCTGCGAGGAGAGTCTCGTAGACGCTTTCGAGCAGGCCTGGACCGAGTTCCTTGTGCAGCCGAATGGCCGCATCAAGCACGTCGCCGCTGATCCGGTCGATA
>DATHBY010000011.1:0-3449 GCA_035295885.1 Allosphingosinicella sp. | reverse complement strand
GACGCTTTCGATGACGTCGGGATAGAGCGTGCCCTGGGCCAGGAAATCGGCGCCGCCGACCTTCTTCGCCTCCTCGTCGAACACGTCGATGAAGGTCTTGCCGATGAACTTGCGCTTCGCCTCCGGATCGGTGAGCCCGGCGAGGCCGGAGAGGAACAGCTCCTCCGCGTCGACGTGGACGAGCGGGATGTTGTAGTGATTGCGGAACAGGGAGACGACCTGCTCCGCCTCCTGCGCGCGCATCAAGCCGTGGTCGACGAACACGCAGGTCAGCTGGTGGCCGATCGCCTCGTGGATGAGAACGGCCGCGACCGCGCTGTCGACGCCGCCGGAGAGGCCGCAGATCACCCGGCCGGAGCCGACCTGCTCCGCCTCGGCCTGCCGCATCAGTCCGTGATCGACGAAGACGCAGGTGAGCTGGTGGCCGATCGCCTCGTGGATGAGGACGGCCGCGACGGCGCTGTCCACTCCGCCCGAGAGGCCGCAAATGACCCGGCCGCTGCCGACCTGCTCGCGGATCTCGGCGATCTTCGTCGTCCTGAACTCGGCCATGGTCCAGTCGCCGGCGAGGCCGCAGACGTGGCGGACGAAATTGGCGAGCAATTTGCCGCCGTCCGGAGTGTGCACCACTTCGGGGTGGAACATCAGGCTAAAGAAGCGCCGCTCCTCGTCGGTGGCGATCGCGTAGGGAGCGCCCTCGGAATGGGCGACCACCTTGAACCCCTCGGGCAGGGTCTCGACCCGGTCGCCGTGGCTCATCCACACCTGGTGCCGCTCGCCCTTGCTCCAGAGGCCGTCGAACAGCGCCGAATCGCCGACCACTTCGATGAAGGCGCGGCCGAACTCGCGGCTGTCGGACGGCGCCACCATGCCCCCGAGCTGGTGCGCCATCGTCTGCTGCCCATAGCAGATGGCGAGGATCGGAACGCCCGCGCCGAAGAAATGCTGCGGCGCTCGCGGGCTGTCGTCCCACATCACCGAGGAAGGTCCGCCCGAAAGGATGATGCCCCTGGGCTTCAGCCGTTCGAAGGCGGCATCGGCGGCGCTGAACGGAGCGATCTCGCTATAGACTCCGGCCTCGCGCACCCGGCGGGCGATGAGCTGGGTCACCTGGCTTCCGAAGTCGACGATCAGGATGGTCTCGGAAGGCTGGACGGTCATGGCAGGCCGATAGGCAGGCCGCTCCGGCGAGTAAAGGCCGGGTCAGCGCATGCGATCGCCCGGCCGCCGCTCCGGGTTGACCAGGAAGACGACGTAGCCCCGGAAATTGGGTTCGGCCTCCAGCCCCGGCGGCGGGCGCCACCGTCCCCCCTGGACGAGACCGATTTTGAACGGCAGCCGGAAGCCCCGCATCCTGGCGAACCAGGCCTCTTAGCCGGGAATGGTGGCGCGTCCCTGGTAGGTCTGCACCACGACCTCGTCGACGACTCCCGCCAGGCCGGCGAGGGCCGCCGGATCGCCGTTGGCGCTCCAGTCCATCAGCCCGGTGATGGACAGCCGGTAGCGCCGGGGGAGTCCGCGCCTCAGAGCGCGCAGGAAGCCGGCATAGCGGCCCAGGCTGCGGGTGCCAGCATCGAAATCCACCTGCAGGCCTTCGACCCGGTTCCCAGCCGCCGCCCAGCGGTCGAGGCGCGCCTCGAGGCCGGCGGCGGCGGCGGCAGGCCAGTCGAGCGTGTCGGTTCGGACCACCAGCCAGACCGTCTTTCCCGGGAGTCGCGGAACGCCCGGGCGAAGCGCCGAATAGCGGCCGGGCTCCCCTGCCCGGATCTCGCCGTCGAGCAGGTAGAGGGTCCTCGCCTTTGCCAGCACCGGCTGCTCGCGGACGCCCGCCCACAACCAGAAGGAATCGTAGCTCTCGGCGGCGACCCGGTCCGGATCGGCCGGGCCGCAGGCCGCCGCCGCCATCGCCGTCAGGGCCGCTGTCCAGGCCTTTCGAATCTTTCGCAGCCTACCAATAATGTTTGAGCGAGGTCGCCCAGCGCGACTTCGGATAGTCGCGCTTCAGCCGGGCGAACCAGGCACGCCGCTGCTCGAGCCCCACCTCCGCGCCGCCGCAGCTGTTGTTCCCGCCCGGGCCGTAGCAGCGGACCGCCCGGTTGAGCGCAAGGGCGCGGTCGTCGTCGCTCGCCGCCGGATCTGCGATGACCGATTTGTAGACCTCCAGCCGCTGGTAGGCCTCGCCCGGGAATTGCGGCTTCGAACTGCCCAGTCCCCGGCCCGGGACCGGATCGTCCAGTTCGAAATCGTCGAAGCCGTTGGCCCGGAAATATTCGGCGAGGCACAGGCGCGGCCGGATCGCCCCGGGCGCGTCGGCGAGCCGGCGGACGGTGGCCACGAGGGCCGGACAACCGGCGTCGCCGAGCCCCGCTTTGGGGCCGAAGAGGCCGAGCGGCGGGGAAGCGAGCTCGGCCTCGTAGCCGGCGTCGTAATGGAGCGCTCCGAAATAATAGCTCTCCCGCGGCGCTTCGGTTCGCGCCAGCCGGACGTCGTCGAGGAATTCGCGGTAGAAGCCGTGCCGAAGCTCCTTGGCCAGAAGCACATAGGCGGCGACGTCGCGCTCCTGCTTCGGCGCCTGGCCGTCCTGCGCCTGCCGGCGAAGCAGATCGGGCCCGGCGACATGTTCGAGCAACAGCCGACGAATCACCGCATGCCCCACCCTCGAGTCCGGAGCGAAGATTCGCGCGACGCCGCCGCTGCGCTCGTCGTGAATCGCCAGGGCGAGCTCAAGCGCCTCGCGCTGGTAGGGCTGCACCGCGCCGTCGAACAGGCTCAGCCAGAAGCCGCGCGCGTTTCGGTCGGCCGTCGAGTCGAGAGCCATGCCGCGAAGCATCTGGCGGCTGAACTCGAGATAGGTGAAGCGCTTCTGCCGGGCCGCCTCGGGGATCAGGGCGAGCACTTCGCGGGGCTGGCCGCGGACGAAAAAGGCCTCCGCCGCCCGGAGATAGCCGAACAGCGCCGGATCCCCGGCGAACAGCGGCGCCTGCCGCTCCAGCTCGTTACGCCCGAGCCGCGGCCCGCAATCCTCGGCTGGTGTCTCCGCCCGGTCGAAGCAGCGCATTGCCTGCAGGTCGGCGACGGCGAGCAGCACCGGGTCGCGCGCCGCCCCGCCGCCGATCCCGCCGAGGGTTGAGTTCAGCATCGTCAGATCGATCTCTTCGGTCAGGGCGACTGCGGTGGCGGCACCGTCGATCGGCCCGGGCTTTGCGAGCTGCCGGTCGAAGGCTGCGGCGAGCGCCTCCTGGTTCCCGCCGAGCCAGGCGACCCGGCGGGTCAGGCCCCGAGCCGAGGCGGCATAAAGCCCGCCCGGATAGGCTTTCAGATAAGCTTCGAAGGCGGCGCCGGCGGCGGCGATTCCGGCGAGGTCGCGGCGATCCGGTTCCGCGAGCGAGCCATATTCGTCGAACGAGGATTGCTGCGCGCGATTGAGCTTCGTCCGGGCGGCCATGTAC
>DATHBY010000010.1:0-2108 GCA_035295885.1 Allosphingosinicella sp. | reverse complement strand
GCCGGGGCCGCCGGGGCCGAACCGTCCGCGGAACTGGCCCGGCTGCGGCTGCGGGCCGACCGGGAGAGTGAGGTTCAACCCCCAGCGCAGCTGGGAGCGATCGGAGCGGGCGAAATTGACCGGCCTCGTGTCGATGAGGATCAGCCGGCCGTCGGCGTCGCGCTGAAAGCGCTCCGGGAAGGCCGCCTCGATCTCGGCCGTCGCCGCGGGGAAGCCGGAGATGGCGTCGACGATCCGGGTGGAGGTGTAGTTGGCGGTGAGCGAGAGGTCCTTTTCCCTGAGCGGCCGAACGGTGGCGCCCAGCTTCCACACGCGCCTGTTGTCGGCCACCAGGGCGGGATTGCCGCCGTCGATCCGGGTCGCCTCCACCGTCTCGCCTCGGACGAAGTCGAAGATCCGGACTCCCGGCGTCTGCTGCACCGGGTCGCCGAGCTGCTGCATCGAGGGAGCTCCGTCCTCGTCGGTGAACGAGGCGATCAGGCTGACCTGCGACAGGGGCGACCAGTTGAGACCGGCGCCGAGGGTGCGCAGGGTGCCGAAATCCGAAAGATGCTCGACCTCGGCGTTCAGGTTGGCGGAGAGGTTGCCCAGAGCGGTCAGAACCGCCCGGCGGCGGCTGGCGATCGGGATGTCGATGTTGAGCTGGGCATGCTCGCGGGTCCGGGACAGCTCGCGCACGGTGACGGTCCCGCCGCGATGCGACCGGCTGTCGAGGCCGCGGGCGTCGAAGCCGGCGCGGGCGGCCGCAGTGACTTCGCCGCCGGGCAGGCTGAACAGCGGCCCGTTCATCAGAAGCTCGGCATTGCCGATCTGGCTGACCGAGCGGGAGCGGTCGGTTCCGGCATTGGTCCGGGTCTCGGTCTCGTTGGCGCTGCGGTCGAGATTGCCGGTCAAGGTCCATTGCCATGGAGCGATGACGCCGTTCACTGAAAGGCCGAGATGCGAGGCTCTCGTGTCGCTCTCCCGCCTCAGGCCCGGAGGAGTCAGGCCCGGCCGGGGCAGGCCGAGGAAGGCGGTGCTGGAATTGACGTCGAAGGTGCCGTTCAGAGTGGCCGAGACGGTCTCGGAAACGGCGCGGCTGATCGTTCCGCTCAGCTCCAACTGGCCGGTGCGGGGCAGCAGGGTGCGGTAGCGGCCGAGCTCGATGCCCGCCGCCGGCTCCGCCTGGACGATGCCGCGCTCGCTTTCGAACAGGGGCTCGGCGCCGCGGAACTCCGCCCCGAGATTGACTCGGCCGGCCTCGTTGATCTGCAGGTAATTGAGCTCGGCGCCGTAGCTTTCGCGGCCGCCCGCGGTTGCCAGGCCGGTCTGGACCTCGGCCGTATAGGCATCGAAGCGGCGCCTGAGGACGAAGTTCACAACCCTCTGGTCGGCGCGGTAGCCATATTTGAGCGCGACCTCTTCGGGCATGACGTCGATCCGGACGATCGCCTCGGGAGGGATGTCGCGAATCTCGGCGAAGCCGGAGATCCGGCGGCCGTTCAGGAGGATGACCGGACGCCCCTCCTGGCGCCCGCGGCCGCTTCGGGTCTGCGGCGCGATCGCCTCGAGCAATTCGGAAATGCTGCCGGCGCCGAGCGCCCGGATCTCGCGGCGGTCGAACTGCACCTCGGGAGCGATGTCGCCGATCACCGCGCCGCGCTGACGCTGGCCGGTGACGACGATCGTCTCGCCATCCTCGTTGAACTCGGCGTCCGGGTCCTCGGGATCGACGGCCTGGGCGGAGGGTTGAGGCTCGGCCGGCTCTGCTACCGGTGTCAGCGAAGCTGGCATCCTGGCCTCCGGCGGCGGCGCCTCCTGGGCCAGGAGGGGAGTGGATGCGGTTCCGGCCAGAAGGGCAACCACGATAACTTTGCGGGAGGGCACGCTGAGACTACCTTTTTTTTCTTCATGACCGGGAAGAGGAAGCGGCTGCCGCAGGGCGGCTGAACCCCTCGTGTATCAGGACGGTTTTCTGCCGGCGGCCGGACGCCTAGACTTTGTCCTGCCGAAGCAGAATCGTCACCCCGGACTTGATCCGGGGTCCACCTTTTTCTCAATCCCGGTGGAGGAAGAAGGTGGATGCCGGATCAAGTCCGGCATGACGAATGCCTCGCTTCCATCACAAT
>DATHBY010000009.1:0-1995 GCA_035295885.1 Allosphingosinicella sp. | reverse complement strand
ACCGTGCCCAGCGAATGCACCCAGCGCGTGTCGCCGCTCGGCCACACCACCCGATGCTCGAGCGAGACGGTATCGGAGGGGAAGCCGTTGCGCGCCGATTCCACGACCATGTCCCAATCGTCGGGATGGACGAAGGCCTTGAGCGTCGTCCCGTCGAGGTGCATGTCGCCGTCCACCCCGTAAAGCTCGCGCGAGCGCGAGGAATACCAGGTCTCGCCGGTCTTGGGGTCCACCGTCCACAGCCCCAGGTTTGCCCCCTCGACGGCAAGCTCGAACTGGCGGCGGGTTTCGGCGAGCTCCTGCTCGCTGCGCTTGCGGTCGGTGATGTCGAGATGGATTCCGGTCACCATCGTCACGGCGCCGGAGGAGTCCCGCTGCGCCTGGCCCAGCGCATGGAGCCAGCGTATCTCGCCCGTCGGCCAGATCACCCGGTGCTCGAGCGAGACCGTCTCCTCGGGAAAGCCCTCGCGATAGGGCTGGCGGACCAGCTCCCAATCGTCGGGGTGGATATAGTCCTTGAGGGTCGCGGCATCGATCGGCATGTCGGGATCCATCCCCCACAGCCGCCGCGACCTTTCCGAGTGCCAGACGGCGCCGTTGCTCGGATCGACCGACCACAGGCCGAGCCCGGCCCCCTCCACGGCCAGATCGAGAGTCCGCCTGGCCTCGTCGCGCTCCTCCTCGGCCCGCTTGCGGTCGGTGATGTCGAGGTGGATTCCGCTGACGCTTCGGGCGACGCCCGCCGAGTCGCGATTGAGGGCGCCCAGCGAATAGATCCAGCGGGTCGATCCGTCGGGGCAGACGACCCGATATTCGACCTCGACCCGGTCCTGCTTGAAGCCGTGGAGATAGGGATCCGAGACTTCTTCCCAATGATCGGGATGGACGGAGGCGCGGATGACGGCGGTGCTCATCTCCGCGTCGGGCGGCAGTCCGTACATCGCCTTGGAGCGGTCGGAATACCAGGTGCGGCCGGTCTCCATGTCGAAGGTCCAGGTGCCGAGCTTGGCGCCTTCGACGGCAAGCTCGAGGCGCCGGCTCGATTCGGCCAGCTCGTCGTTGGCCCGCCGGGCGGTGAGGTCGCGCGGGCTCAGCAGAAACCGGCGCCGTCCGCCGATGACCAGCGAGGTGACGCTGATTTCGAGCGGCACGACCTCGCCGCATTTCATCTTCACGTCGACGACGACGCGAAGCCCCCTGTCCGCGTCGCCGCCGGCGATATAGGCGGCCAGCGCGTCCTCATCCTCCTCGCGCGAGGGATTGCGGTCGATCAGGTCCCAGACCGGGCGGCCCGCCATTTCGGCGCGGGTATAGCCATAGGTCTCCTCGGCGGCTCGGTTGAACTCCAGGACATTGCCGTATTCGTCGAGCAGCAGGAGGCAGTTCAGCGACGAGCTGATGACGCTCGCAACGACGCAGGCAATCTCGCCCTCTTCCACCGTCCCCATCCCAAAGACTCCCCAGCGGGCCGATCATAGCCGCCCCGAGCGGCCGCAGAAACCGCCTTTCTGTAACAATTGACACAATTTTGCGCCCGGCGCGGCATCTCCCCGACAAGCGGCGGCTGCAGAGAGGCCAGGTCCGGGGCGACCGATGCCCGGCAATATGGAGACAGGAAATGACCACGATCAACACCAAGAAAAGCCGCCTGCAGCTCGTGCTGCTCGCCGCAGCCGCGCTGGGATCGAGCTCCGCCGTGATGAGCGGCGCGGTGACCGTCCTTGCAATGCAGCAGCCCGCCCACGTCTCGACGCTCGCCTGAGCGGCGCGACCTGGGAGGGTAACCGAATGTATCATGCTTTCAATTTCAGCGACGTCCTCGCCGGCCTAGCCGAATCGGCCAGGCAGGCCGAGGACGTCCTTGATTCGACGATCTTCGGTCTCGCTCGCGGCGAGGCTCGCCGCCCTTGGCCCGCCCGCCGCGCCCCCGTCGCGCCGGCTTTCGCCTGACGCCCCGAGGAGATCCAACGCCATGCCCGAAACTCCGAAGCGCTC
>DATHBY010000008.1:0-13795 GCA_035295885.1 Allosphingosinicella sp. | reverse complement strand
GCCCGTTTCGCCGTCCGCCCCGTCGGAGGGCTGCGGGACCTTTACCAAGAGACGCACCAATCCGGCCGAACAGGGCACCGCAACCTCAATCGGAATGAGGTCCAGCTCGCCAGGCATCAGCCGGTTCTCCTGAGGGCGCCTGTAGTGCGCCAAGCTGTGCGCCGTCACGTCGCCAAATTCATTGGTCCTGAGGTCGGTGCCCGAGTAGCTCTCCACGCCAATCTCTATGCCCCGAACCGTCTGTTCGGTCCGCCCGTAATTCCGGATCGCGATGATGGTCTGAATGGTAACGAAAAGGGGCTTGCTTTCCGGAACCAGCACCGCGCGCGACTTCACGTCCACGATGAGTCGAGGCGACCATTGCCGCTCGATCACGAAAAGGACGGCGGCTCCGATGATCGCCACCGCCGCCATCGTTCCGTAGACCGCCTGAGCGAAATTGTGAGAGAATTCATGACGTTTCGAGCCTGTGTCTATCCGGCCCCAGAGCTGGATCGCAAAGAGGATAGCTGCGCTAAGCCCTACGACCAGAAGAGCCAAGGTGCGAGTTTCCATGCGAGACGCCCCCCCTGCGTCGGCGCCCAACTTACCACGCGTTGCGCAATGCGGATAGAGTCTGAGGATTGGCATCGACGAACGAAGCACCTCCATTTTTCGACGAAAGGCACTTGCAACCTGCTACAAACGTGGCATGCTACAGGTGTAGCAGCAAGGACCCCGAGTCGATGATTGCCGGCCTGCCGCGCCGCGAGCGCGAGATATTCGAGATATTGTGCAGTGCCGGCGAGGCGACCGCGGCGGACGTGCGCCGGGCGATGGCCGACCCGCCCAGCCATTCGGCGGTGAGGACGATGCTGGCGCGGCTCGAGGCCAAGGGGCTGGTCAGGCACCGGGCCGAGGAGCAGACCTACGTCTACAAGAGCGTGCCGCAGCCCGCCAAGGTCCGCGAGACGGCGCTCAAGGCACTCGTCAAAACCTTTTTCGACGGGTCGGCGGCGAGCGCCGCGACGGCCCTGCTCGGCCTTTCCCAATCGCTGAAGCCCGAAGAGCTCGACGCGCTCCAGCGCGCGATCGACGAGGCAAAGGAGCGCGACCGATGAGCTACGACTTCCTGATCGAGATGGGCTGGAAATCGGCGGCGATCGCCGGCGGAGCGCTGCTCCTGGCGGCGATGCTTCGCTCGCGCGCGGCGGCGGATCGCGGCGCCGTGCTCAAGGTGGCGGTGGCATTGCTGCTCGCTTTGCCAGCGATCGCTTTGTTCGCTCCCGCGCTCGAGGTCGAGACTCCGGCGGTGGCGCCGGCGGCGCTGCCCGCCCCGGCGCCGGCCTCGCTTGCGGTGGCCGAGCCCGCCGCCGCCGGCCCCGGCTTGCCCGCGGCCGCGATCGAATCCAAGGGCGGCGACTGGGACGATCCGAGCCTGCTCTTCTTCCTGCTCTATCTCGGCGGGGTGGCGATGGTCGGCGGCCGGCTGCTGGCCGGGCTGTGGACCTTGCGGCGCTGGACGAGCGGCGCCCGCGAGGTCGAGGCGCCGGAATGGCGCGCGGCGCTCGCCCGCGCCGGCGGCGACTCGCTCGGAATCCGCCTGATGGTGTCGGAGGAGGCGAGCTCGCCGCTGAGCTGGGGTTTGCGGCGCCCCGTCATCCTGCTCGACCGCGACACCTTGCGGGCGCCGGAGGAAGCCGGTGCGATCCTCGCCCACGAAGTCGCCCATGTCGCCAGGCGCGACTGGCCGTCGCTGATCCTGTCCCGGCTGGCGGTGGCCCTGTTCTGGTTCAACCCGCTGGTCTGGAGGCTCGACCGCGAGGTCGCCCAGCAGGCGGAAGAGGCCGCCGACAGCGACGCCGCCGCGACCGTCGAGCCGGCGCGCTACGCCCAGACCCTGCTCGACTGGGCCCGGCTGAGCGGTTCACCGACGCTTCCCGCCAACGCCATCGCCGCCGGCGAGCCGGGCCTGTCCCGGCGCGTGAAGGCAATCCTCGACGGGCGGGTCGCTCGCCGCTCCGGCTCGGGCTGGGCGGTGGCGGCGATGCTGGGCTGCGCCGCCTTCGCCGCTCCGGTCGCCGCGCTTGAATTCGTTCCGGAGGCGCCCGATGCGCCGCCGGCGCCGATCGCTCCGCCGGCTCCGGCCGCTCCGCTGGCGCCGGCCGCAGCGCCGGCTCCGCTGGCCCCGACGCCTCCGGGCGCGGCACCGGCTCCGCTTGCGCCGCCCGCCCCGCCGAAGCTTCCGAAGGCGACGATCGTCGGGCCGGGGACGATGCCTCCCGGGCTGCCCCTCGCTCTCGCCATGGCGGAGCGCGGCCAGGCGCGCCCCCAGGCCTCGGCCCGTGGGGCGGGGCGCCCGCATGTGGACGGCGCCGCGATCGAGGCGGAGGTGGCGGCGGCGGTCGCCGAAGCCAGGCGCTCCGTCGAAGCCGCCACCGCCCAAATCGGTCCCACGGTCGAGCGCGCAGTCGCTGCGGCGATGGCCGGGGTCGCGCACGGCGC
This sequence comes from Allosphingosinicella sp., assembly GCA_035295885.1. GTDB lineage: Bacteria > Pseudomonadota > Alphaproteobacteria > Sphingomonadales > Sphingomonadaceae > Allosphingosinicella. The sequence continues at coordinate 11,311 of DATHBY010000008.1, read as the reverse complement.
GGCCGGAATGGAGGCCGGGGCCGCGGGCATGGAAGCCGGCGCCAGGAACATGCGCTCCGAGGCCGCCAGGCTCAAGGGAAGCAAGGCCTATCGCGAGGAGCAGATCCGCCGAAGCGCCGCCCGCGGCGAGCGGGTCACCCACGAAGAGCTGCTCGAAGCCGCCGACGAGATGGAGGACGGCGCCGAGGGCATGCTCGAAGGCGCCCGCGAGATGCGCCGGGCCGCCGCCGAGATGCGCCGGGGCGGCTGAGCCAGGCGGCCGGGATGCGGCGCTGAACAGCGTGACGTTCCGCACCGGTGCATTTGAAGCACGACAAAACTCCTGTCGGACTAGGAAGTTAGCTCAAGTCCATCCTCTTCTGCCAAAGACCATGGATCAATGCGCGATTAGGACTGGTCCTCGTCGCCATTGGCCTTGTTGCGCCCGTTTCCAAATGGGCGTAGTCTAGCCGCAGTTGTTTTCTGTGCATCGAGTCGAAAGTTCGGCCCCGCCCGTGGGCGTCCATAGGCCTCACGCATTCCGTGTCTTAGGGGAGATTCGGGTATGTTTCGCCTGCTTTTCGCGCGTCGGCGCCTCGTCGTCTCCATGGTGGTCCTGCTGGCCGTAATCGGCCTGGCGGCACTGCCTCTGCTCTGGGGCTTCCGTTCCGAGGCGCAGCCGTCGCGCGGCAGCGCCGTCGGGGTCGTCGGAACGCTTGTCGCCGCCACCGGGGCTGCCGGAATCTCGGCCAGGCGATTCACCAACGATGTCGAGCTTCCGGACATTCCGGTCTATCTCCTCGACCGTCGGGGAAAGCGTGCGGCCGAAGGCGTCACTCAGCTTGACGGCCGCTTCTCCCTCTTCGCGCCTGCCGGCCAGCGCTATCGCTTCTGCTACCGGATAGCCGAGCGGGAGGAGTGCGGGCCCGCGACGCCCGCCAACGCCGGGACCGCGACGCTCAACCGGGTCGCGATCAGGACCGCGCCGTCGGTTTTCGGCCGGGTCCTGACGCGCGACGGGCGCGCCTGCTGGATGAATGACGCCTTCTTCGGAGTCGATGTGTCCACGCTGGTGAGCGCGGCCGCGGGCGATGTGCTGTCGCGGCCGCGCGCGGCCGTTCGAGCGAACGTCCAGGGCGAATATGCCATTTTCGGGCTGAAGCGGGACAAATACCGAATCACGGCCCGTTGCGAGGCTGCGTCGGTGACCGGAACGCTCGCCTCCGTCGGCCGAGCGCTCGATCTAACCCTCCCCAACTCCGCGCCGGTGCTGCGCTCGGCGGCGGCTATGGATGGCGCCCGAGGCCGCAAGAGCGCGCTTGTCGAGCAGACGCTCGACCTGCGCGCGGAGGCCGGCGATCCTGACGGCGACCCGGTCCAGTACCTCTGGCGGGCCCTGGGCAATTCGGGGACGATCACCAGCGGCGGCGGCCCGGTGGCGAGCTGGGCGCTTCCCAAGGAGCCGGGCTTTCGGAGCGTGTACCTTCTGGCGAGGGACGGGCGAGGCGGCTTCGCCTTCAAGCGAATCGACATGCAGGTGGCGCGCGACAATCGCGTCACCGTGTCCGGCCGGGCGGTGGACGAGACGACCGGCTCGCCCGTCGCGAACGCGGTGGTGACCTTTGCCGGAGCGCGCGGCCGAACCGACGCCAACGGCTGGTTCCTGGTCGAGGGCCAAGGCCGGGCCGAGAACCGCTACGTGCTCAACATAGAACATCCCGACTATGCGCTGCTCTCGCAGCTTCTCGACGGCGGAATGCGGGGCAACACCTACGAACTGCTTCGGGCGCAGGTCACCCGGGTCTCGCTCCCCGGCGAGAACCGGATCGTCGACCGCGGCAGCGGCGGATTTTGCGGACGCGCCGCGAACCAGCGCGAGCGGCCGCTGGTTCGCCGGGCCCCGCGCGAGGTCGTCGGGGCCGCCGCCTCACTCGAAGGCGAGGGCCGCAACCTCAGCGCCGAGCGCCTGCTCGCGCTGCAGAAGTCCGCCGACCGCGACTGTATCTCTCGCGGCGCCCAGATCGTTCTTCCCGAAGAGGGGCTGGTCGGCCCGGGCGGCCGCCGGATCGACGGCGCCGTCAGGGCGGCCATCACCACCCTCAATCCGGCTCGAAGGGCGCTTCCGGGCGACTACAGGGCACGCTCGCAGGACGGCGGCGAGACCGCGCTCGCGAGCTACGGAGCGGTCGACGTGCGCTTCACCGACGCCGACGGGCGCGAGCTGAACCTCCGTCGGGGAAGCCGCGCCGAGGTCCGAATCCCGGTCCCGCCCAGCCAGGCCGGCAGCGCCGCGGAGACGGTGCCGATGTGGTCCTATGACGAGAAGGATGGCCGCTGGATCGCCGAAGGAAAGGCGAAGCTCCAATCCACTCCGGAGGGCCTGTTCTACGTCGGCGAGACAAGCCATTTCTCGGTCATCAACATGGACATCGAGCTCGACCCGACGAAGGCGACCTGCGTCCGGGTGGAGCTCGATCCCGCCTTCTCCTCATGGTCGAACCTGGTCCTCAAGGCCTATGCGACATTCGGCGGCGGCACCGCCTCGCAGGTTTACGAGACACCGCTCAACAGCGACCAATATCACCGGATCGCCGCTCTGCCCTATGGCACCAGCTTTCCGCCGAACACGCTCCGGCTCGAGCTTCGCGGAACGTTCAACGGCGTTCAGCAGGTTATCCTCGACAATATCATCAACACCGATGCGCGGCCGCGGATGACTGGAACGAACCTGTTCCCGCCCTATCCCTACACCGAGTGCGGCGCCCCGATCCTGCTCACCCCGGCACCGGGAGTCGTGCCTTATTACGGCATCAGCGACGCGACCGGCCGGCCCGTCTTCCTCACCGGTCCGAACGGCACTTTCAATCCCAATCCGGGGAAGGGGAGCGCCTATTACGCGGCCATCGATCCGACCAGCGCCAAGACCACCCTGGGCGGCTGGTGGCAGGCCAACGGCTTCGGTCCGCTTGGCGACGGCGCCGGCAATGCGAGCTTCACCCGCGCCTCCTACATGAATCACAACGATCTCGGCTTCGGCCGGGACATGCACTGCCTTACCAATGCCGGAAACAAGCTCGCCTGCTACGTCACCAACTACGGCGCCCCGGACCAGAATGATCAGAACTCCGTCGATGCCGAGAATCGCAATCCGCTAACGCAGGGGGCGACGGTGACGATGGAGTTCGATCCGGCGGCGGGGATCGAAGCCGTTCAATTCTACGTCTTCAACGGCGGCACGGCGGCGGCGCCGCGAGCCGAGTTCGCCGATCTCGACGGGCTGGGGCCCAAGCCGGTGCCCCATCTGTGCATGGTCTGCCACGGCGGCCAGTTCAACGCGAACAAGGTCCGGCACGCGCGGTTCCGGGAGTTCGATCTGCCCTCGTTCCGATATTCGTCGAACCGTTCCTGGGATTTCGGGCAGGGGACATTGTCGACGACGGAGCTCGGCAATTTCGCGAAGCTCAACCAATTCGTGCGCAATGCCCATTCGGGAACCCCGATCGGCAACCTCATCGACAACTGGTACCCCGGCGGCTTCGCGGGATCGCCCGCCCCGGTGCTTCCGGCGCCGCCCTCCGGCTGGTCCGGACAGGCGGCCGGCTACCACGCCGTGTACGGCAATAGCTGCCGCACCTGCCATGTCGCCCGCGACGCGCCGTTCGACTTCACCTTCAGCTCGTTCGGCGCCTTCAGCAGCGTCGATTATGCCGTGTGCGGATTCGGAATTCCGAAGCTCAGGACAATGCCCAACGCCTACGTCACCTACCGCAACTTCTGGACGAATACGCCCCGCGTACAGCAGTTCGAGGCGCTGACGTCCGTCCCGACGGGGACTTGCGGAAGCTGAGGCGGGTAGGGGCGGAGGGCCATTGAGGCAATTGGACTTCCGCCCCCGTTTCGCTAGCGTGGGCCGATGTTGCTTCGAGTCCTCGCCGTTTCGCTTCTCGCTTTCTCCGGCTGCGCCTCGGCTCGAAAGGCCCCCGTCTACGACATCGTGATCCGCGGCGGCACGATCTACGACGGCAGCGGCGGCGCCCCCTACAAAGGCGACGTCGCCATCAAGGGCGACCGAATCGTGCTGGTCGGCCGGGCGCTGAAGCGGCGAGCGCGACTCGAGGTGGACGCTCGCGGCCTGGCCGTGGCCCCCGGCTTCATCAACATGCTGAGCTGGGCCGGCGAGCCGCTCATCCAGGACGGCCGGGCGCAGAGCGACGTTCGCCAGGGCGTGACCCTCGAAGTGATGGGCGAAGGCCATTCGATGGGGCCGTGGAACGAGGCGACGGCGGCCGAGATACAGCGGGAGCAGACGACGATCCGCTATCCGGTCACCTGGAGGAGTCTAGGCGGCTATCTCGACTTCATCGAGAAGCGCGGCATCAGCGTCAATGTGGCGAGCTTCGTCGGCCACACGACGGTGAGGGTGCACGAGCTCGGCCGCAACGACGTCGACCCCACGCCCGAGCAGCTGGCGCGGATGCGCGAGCTGGTGCGCTCGGCGATGGACGAGGGCGCGATGGGGGTCGGCTCCTCGCTCATCTACGTTCCGGCCGTCTATGCCGAGACGGACGAGCTCGTCGCCCTGGCCGGCGAGGCCGGGCGCTGCGGCGGAATGTACATCAGCCACATTCGCGGCGAAGGGATGGGCCTGCTTGGCGCGATCGAAGAGCTGATCGAGATCAGCCGCCGCTCCGGCGCCCGGGCGGAGGTCTATCACCTGAAGGCCGCGGGACGCTCGGCCTGGCCGCTGATGGACCAGGCGATCGCCCGGATCGAGGCGGCCCGGGCGGCGGGCGTCCCGATCACCGCCAACATGTACCTCTACGCCGCCTCCGGGACCGGCCTCGACAGCACTCTTCCGCACTGGGTGCGCGAGGGCGGGCACAAGGCGATGATGGCCCGGCTCGCCGACCCGGCGCAGCGGGCGCGGGTCGTCGCGGAGATGAAGAAGGGGACCCGCGACTGGTCGACCGTTCAGCCCAGCGGCTTCAAGAACCCGGCGCTTCGAATCTATGCCGGCAAGCGCCTGCCGGAGATCGCCGCGATCCGCGGCAAGGGCAATGAAGAGACTGCGGTCGAGCTTGTCTTCGAGGACGACAGCCGGGTCGGCACGATCTTCCACTCGATGTCGGAGGACAATATCCGCAAGGGCCTGGTCCGGCCCTGGGTGAGCTTCGGCTCGGACGCGGCGGCCTTCTCCATCGAGCCGCCCTTCACCGACACTCCTGTCCACCCTCGCGCCTACGGCAATTTCGCGCGGCTGCTCGGCCGGTACGTGCGCGAGGAGAAGCTGCTGACCCTCCAGGAGGCGGTGCGCAAGCTGGCTGCGCTTCCGGCGGAGAATCTGCGGATAGCGGACCGGGGACGGCTTAAGCAGGGCTATTTCGCCGACATCGCGGTCTTCGACCCGGACACCGTCCGCGACCGCGCCACTTACGAAGATCCGCACCTTTATTCGGTCGGAATGCGCCACGTCTTCGTCAACGGGGTGGCAGTGCTCAGGAACGGGGAGCATACCGGAGCCAAGCCGGGCCGGGCGGTGCGCGGGCCGGGGTGGAGGAAATGCAGATGAAGCGACAGGGCAGCCCCGCAAAACCCCTCTCCCGCTTTTCGCGGGAGAGGAGGGGCCCGCCCGCGGAGCGGGTGGGAGGTCAGGGTCTGTACACCGGACTCAGCAAGACCCTCACCCCCCAAGCCTCCGGCTTGGGTCCGCCCTTTCCCGCAGAAAACGGGAGAGGAGCCATGGCTGCCGTTCTTGCACTGCTGCTTGCGGCCTGTGCGAGCGCTCCTGCCGCGCAATCCTACGACACCGTCATCCGCGGCGGCACGATCTACGACGGCAGCGGCGGAGCGCCCTACACGGGCGATGTCGGCCTGCGCGGCGACCGCATCGCCTATGTCGGCCCGCGCCTCGACGGCAGCGCCCGCAGGGAGGTGGATGCGACCGGCCTCGCCGTGGCGCCCGGCTTCATCAACATGCTGAGCTGGGCGAATGTGTCGCTGATCGAGGACCCGAAGGGGCAGAGCGACATCCGCCAGGGAGTCACGCTCGAGGTGATGGGCGAGGGCCAGTCGATGGGCCCGCTGTCCCGCCAGATGATCTTGAACGAGACCAAGCGGCAGGGCGACATCCGCTATATCGTCGATTGGACCACGCTCGGCGGTTATTTGTCCCAGATGGAGAGGAAGGGCGTCTCGCCCAACATCGCCAGCTTCGTCGGAGCGACGACGGTCCGGGTGCACGAGCTCGGCGAGGGCGACGTCGATCCGACTCCGGCGCAGCTGGGCCGGATGCGCGCATTGGTCCGCGAGGCGATGAACGAGGGCGCGATGGGAGTCGGCTCCTCGCTCATCTATGCTCCGGCCTTCTTCGCCGAAACTCCCGAGCTGGTCGCCCTGGCGACCGAAGCCGGCAAATGCGGCGGCATGTATATCAGCCACATACGAGACGAAGGCCCCAGGCTGATCGAGGCGATCGACGAGCTGATCGCGATCTCCGCGCAATCGGGCGCGCCGGCCGAAATCTACCATTTCAAGCAGTCGGGCCGGCCCAACTGGGGAAAGATCGACGAGGCCATCGCCAGGGTCGAGGCGGCCCGGGCGCGGGGCCTCCGGATCACCGCCGACATGTACACCTACTCCGCCAGCTCGACCGGCCTCGACGCCTCGATGCCGCTGTGGGTGCAGGAAGGCGGAATCGAGGCGTGGGTGGCGCGGCTCAAGGACCCGGTCCAGCGCGCCCGGGTGCTGAAGGAGATGCGAAGCGGCGAATCGGAGGACAGCGCCCTTGTGGTGAAGGAGCCCTCGAAGGTGCTTCTGCTCGGTTTCAAGAATCCGGCGCTCAAGCCCCTTACCGGCAAAACCCTGGAAGAGGTCGCACGCGAGCGGGGCAAGACCGCCGAGGAGACCGCCGCCGACCTCATCGTCGAGGACAACAGCCGGATCCAGGTCGCCTATTTCTCGATGACCGACGACAATATCCGCCGCGAGGTGGCGCTGCCGTGGATGAGCTTCGGCTCGGATGCCTCGGCGCAGGCTCCGGAGGGCGTGTTCCTCAAGTCGAGCACCCATCCCCGCGCCTACGGCAATTTCGCGCGGGTGCTCGGCAAATATGCCCGCGACGAGAAGGTGGTGACCCTCCAGGACGCGATCCGGCGGATGACCTCGTTTCCGGCGGGCAATCTCGGAATCACGGACCGGGGAGCGCTCAAGCCCGGCCACTTCGCCGACCTCGCCGTCTTCGATCCCGCCACGATCCGCGACAACGCCACATTCGCCAGGCCTCAGCAATATGCCACCGGAATGCGTCACGTCTTCGTCAACGGAGTCGCCGTGCTGAAGGACGGTGAGCATACCGGGGCGACTCCGGGCCGCTTCGTGAAGGGACCGGGCGCCGGCAAATGCCCGCCCGTCAGCTGACTGGGCCAAAAAATCCTCCCCGAGATTTCTCGGGGGGGGGGGGCCATGCGGAGCAGAGGGGTTTTTCGGGGTCCGTAAGGCCCCTCCACCGCGCGTCGCGCGGTCCCCCTCCCCTGCAAAAGCAGGGGAGGAATTAAGCTCGGCCCGCTACTGCCCCAGCAACCGAACGGGCGCCGGACGGTTGGGCCAGCAGCATCGGGAGCCGCCCTATGAGATTGCCCGCCTTCTTCGCCCTCCTCCTTGTCGCCGCCTGCGCATCGACGCCGCGCCAGGAGGCGCCCTCCGCCGCCCGGATCGACCCCGTCCGGATGTCGAACATGATCCGAACCCTCGCCTCCGACGAGTTCGAGGGCCGGGCGCCTGGGACGGCGGGGGAGGCGAAGACGATCGCCTATATCGCCGAGCAGTTCCGGCTCGCCGGCCTCGAGCCGGCGGGGGAGAATGGCGGCTGGATGCAGCGGGTGCCGCTGGTGCGCACCCAGCTCGGCAGCGGCGGCACGGCGGCGGTGGCGATGAAGGGGCGGACGATCCCGCTGCGGGTTCCGGAGGACCTCTATCTCTCGACCGTCCGGGAGACCCGGCGGGCCCGGATCGACGGAGCGCCGATGGTGTTCGTCGGCTACGGCGTGGCCGCGCCGGAGCGGCCGTGGGACGATTTCAAGGGCGTCGACCTCGACGGCAAGGTCGCGGTCTTCCTGGTCAACGATCCCGATTTCGAAGCGGCGGCCGGCGATCCGGTGGCGGGCCGGTTCGGCGGCCAGGCGATGACCTATTATGGCCGCTGGACCTACAAGTTCGAGGAAGCGGCCCGGCGCGGAGCGATCGCCGCCCTCGTCGTCCACGAGACGGCCGGCGCCGGCTACGGCTGGAGCACGGTGCAGGCGCCGGCTGGCGAGAATTACAATATCGTCCTGAAACCGGGCGCTCAGCAGCCGGTGCTGCTCCAGGGCTGGATCCAGCGCAGCGTCGCCGAGGACCTGTTCCGCCGGGCCGGCCTCGATTTCGAGACGGTGAAAAGGCAGGCGCGCACCGCCGGCTTCCGGCCGGTGGATCTCGGAGCGCGCTTTTCCGCGAACTTCCCGGTGGAGTCGACTCGAGTGGAGAGCCACAACGTGCTGGGCAAGATCAGCGGGTCCAAGCGGCCCGACGAGACGATCTGGTTCGCCAGTCACTGGGACGCTTATGGAGTCGGCGCTCCCGACGCTCGCGGCAAGACGGTGCGGCCGGGCGCGCTCGACAGCGCTTCGGGGATTGCCGGGATCGTCGAGCTCGCGCGGGCCTTCAAGGCGGGGCCGCGGCCCGAGCGCAGCCTGGTCTTCGCCGCCTGGACGGCGGAGGAGAGGGGGCTGCTCGGCGCCGAGCATTATTCGTCGAATCCGCTCTTCCCGATGGACCGTGCGGTCGCGAACCTGACCCTCGACACGCTTCAGCCCAACGGCCTGTCGCGCGACGTCGTGCTGATCGGCAAAGGGCAGAGCGACCTCGAGGAGAGGCTCGCCGCGGCGGCTTCGCGGCAGGGGCGGACGATCACTCCGGACGATCGGCCCGAACGCGGCCTCTTCTACCGCGCCGACCATTTCACCTTCGCCAGGCGGGGCGTTCCGGTGCTCCTGCTGATGGCGCTGGGCGGCGGAGTCGACCTGGTGAACGGGGGCCGCGAGGCGGGCGACCGCTGGGTCACCGAATTCACCGCCAATTGCTACCACCAGACCTGCGACGAATGGCGGCCGGACCTCGACTTCGCCGGCGCCGCCCAGGACGTCGCCCTGTTCTACGATATCGGCCGGGAGCTGGCCTTCGGGCGCGACTGGCCGGAGTGGAATGCCGGCTCCGAGTTCCGGGCGATCAGGGAGCGGACGGCTTCGGCACGCCGGTAACGCCGTCATTGCGAGCGAAGCGCAGCAATCCAGTGCGGGCTTCGAGGCCCACTGGATTGCCGCGTCGCTTGGCTCCTCGCAATGACGGGGAGGAAGCGCTCAGCGCGCTGACGAGGCGGGTGGAAGGTCGGCCAGATAGCGGCCGCTATTCTGGAATTCGGGCTTGACCGTCGACTGGGGCCGGTCGCTGACGGGCGGCGGGGGCGCTTCGGTGGCGAGGGTCGGCTGAGCCGGGTAGGTGGAGTAGGCCGAAGGCGTCGGCAGCGTGAAGTTGGCCAGGTTCACCGGCGCGGCGAGGGTCGGGCGGGCGCTCCGCCCCAGGCTGATCGGAAGGCGCGCCGCCATCACGCTCGCCGGCGAGGGCTCGCGGCCGCGATAGGCCTGGCTGAAGGCGGAGGCGTCGCCCCAGGCGCCCGGCATTCGGTAGAAGATGTGGTTGCCGATCACGGTCGCCTTGGGGAGTCGGAAGGCCCAGTCGGGCAGGACCTGGTGGGTGTGGTAGTTGGTGGCGAGGCCGGCCCGGGCGTGGACGTAGCCCGCCAGCGCCTCCGCGGCGAGGCGCCGGGCCCGGGCCCAATCGACGCCATAGGGCATGCGCAGGAGCGAGCCGTCGCAGGTGAAGGTGAACTGGCAGCCGCCGCCGGCGCGCAGCGGGCCTTGGTAGACGACTCCGCAGACGCTGCCGGGCCAGGCGGGATGGCGGACCCGGTTGAGGACGACCTGGGCGACGGCGCGCTGGCCGTCCTCGCTCTCGGACCGCGCCTCGTAATAAATGGCCTCGGCGAGGCACTGGAGCGAGCGGAACTGATCGCCTGGGCTTTCGGCGCGGAACACGATCGATGGCGCGCGCGGATTGGCTTCGGACGAGAAGGGGATCGAGGCGTTGATCCGGAAGGCCTCGGTCGCCGCCACTTCGCGAAGCACCATCGGCTCGGCCTGCGGCGGCGCCGCGAGCGGAGCCGCGGCGGCGACGGCGAGCGCCTCGGCCGGGGCCTCGGCGGCCTGGAGCGGCACGCAGGAGGCGGTGACGAGAAGGGTTGCGGCGCAGGCGATCTCCCGGCCGCGCCAGCGCAACGCCTCTGCCAAGGCATTGAAATAAATGGAATCCTGCAAAGCCAACTTGGTCCTCGTCGCCGGTTCGAGTGCCCGCCTAGCTTCCGATAGCTAATTAAGTTGCACCATTGCGCCCCCCCATTTGCCGCTGTGCCATCGCGGGACGGCGGTCCGGCGGCCCTTAAGCGGCTGGAGCGCTTCTTTTTTCGGAGCCTATTGGCCGTCGGGGACGTTTGAGGAGCCTGATCCATGTGAAGCGGCGGTGTGTAATGCGTAAGATGTTGGCGTGCGTTTCCCTGGCGGCCCTTCTGGCCTCCGGCTGCGATTTCATAAGTACCGGCGGCGACGGGGGCGGAAGCTCCGGCCAGATCGTGCAGGTCGACCCGAAGTCGGTGACGGCCGCGGATCTCCAGGCGGCGGTCAGCGATCCGCGAGTGAAGAAATTCTACGAAGCCCGCGGCTGGCAGGCGGTCTGGACCGGCGAGCGGGCGGCGGAGCTCAGCGCGGCCTTCGAGGACGCCGCCCGGCACGCGATCGACGCCAAGTCCTATGTCGAGAAAGCGACCAGGGGCGGCAGCGCGGCGGAGCGCGAGGCGGGGCTGACGCTCGCGGCCCTGGACTATGGCCAGGCGCTGGCCACCGGGGCGGTCGATCCGCGCAAGCTGTTCGAGGTCTATACGGTGCCGATGTCGAAGGTGGACATCTCCGGGGGCCTCGGCCAGGCCGTCGAGCAGGGCGGGGTGCGCCAGTGGCTCGCCGGCCTAGCGCCCCAGGACGCCGAATATAGGGCTCTCTCCGACGCCTATCTCGCCTACCGGCAGAAGGCTGCCCAGGAGCAAAAAGCCGCGGTCGCGCCCGGCGAGCAGATCAAGCCGGGCAAGAAGGACCCGCGAGTGCCGCAGATCCGCGAGGGGCTTAGGGCGAACGGCTACCTCGCCGCCGCCCCCGCCGCTCCGCCAGCCGCGGGTTCCAAGGCCAAGGGCGCC
>DATHBY010000007.1:0-11431 GCA_035295885.1 Allosphingosinicella sp. | reverse complement strand
GGCGAGCTTGACGAGCAGCACCCTGATGTCGCCCGACATGGCGAGAAGGAACTTACGCAGATTCTCCGCCGCCCGCTGGCTCTCGCTCTGGGCTTCGATCTTGCTGAGCTTGGTGACCCCGTCGACCAGCCGGGCGACGCTGGGCCCGAACAATCGCTCGATCTCCTCCGGAGTCGCGACCGTATCCTCGATCGTATCGTGGAGGATGGCGGTGACGATCGTCTCGTCGTCGAGATGAAGATCGGTGAGGATTCCCGCCACTTCGATGGGGTGGCTGTAATAGGGGTCGCCGGAAGCGCGCTTCTGCGAGCCGTGGGCCTTCATCGAGAAGACGTAGGCGCGATTGATCATCGCCTCGTCGGCGTCCGGGTCATATGCCCTGACCTTCTCGAGAAGTTCATATTGCCGAAGCACCGCACCAACATGGGGTGGTGCGGTGCTGCGTTGCAACACTAATCGCCAGTCAGCGGGCGCGGGCGTTGCACTTTTCGAGGGCGGCCGGTTCGAACGGGCGGTCGCCGACGCTGAAGCTGCGCAGGGTTCCGACCTCCCGGGCCAGGGCCGCGCAGTCGATAGCGGGGCGGCTGTTGCCCTGCGGAGCGACGCAGCCGGCGGCGCCGCATCGCCAGGAGACGTCCTTGGCGATCACCCGCGCCGCGGCCGGCGGCGTGGCGGGCTCAGCCCGATACCGGGAAGAGCCGGAGGCGAAGGCGGTGCCGCCGAGCAGGGAGACGGTGAGGATGAACGCCAACAGGGAGGAGGTGAGCTGCCGGGTCATGGCGGGACCTTTCAGTTGCGATATGCAACTCACTAGGCATATCAGTTTCAGTTTGCAACTGGAAAATTGTGTCTTATGTTTCAGCAATGAAAAAAGCTAAGGTCTCTCGATGAGCCGTGCCGAGCAATTGCGGGAAGTGTTCGCCGACTGCGGAATCACCGCCGCCCTCGAAGTGGTGGGGGAACGCTGGTCGTTCCTGATCCTGCGCGGTGCCTTCAACGGCCTGAGGCATTTCGAGGAGTTCCAGACCAACCTCGGAATCGCCCGCAACATCCTGTCCAACCGGCTCGGCCGGCTGGTCGAGCACGGCATCCTTCGGCGCGACCCGGATCCGGCCGACCGGCGCAAGGTCACCTACCGGCTGACCGACAAGGGCCGCGACCTGCTTCCAGTCCTGCTCTCGCTGCGCCAGTGGGGCGAGCGCTGGATATCGGGTCACCCGAGCAATCCCGTGCTGGTCGACCGCTATACGAGACAGCCGATCGCTCCGATGACGGTCCAGGCCGCCGACGGCCGGCCGCTCAGTCTGGGCGAGATGGAATGGGTCGACCGCGCCGATCTCGACCGGGACTCGGCTGCGGCCTGACAGGTACGCCGGCGCAGGAGGCCCGGCCGTGGCCGCGGCTTTTTGGCCCGCCGGGTTGTCTTTGGCTCTGCTCTCGTGTCAGGCGTCAGCCGTCCCGATCCAGATGGAAGATTGAAATTGTCCGCGAATACGAATGGCGCCCATTCTGTTCGGGGAGGGCGGCTGGCCTTCAACAGCGGCCTCAATCTGGCGACGGGCCTGCTCGTCCTGCTGCTCAACCTGCTGTTCGTCCCGCTTCTGATCCACGCCTTCGGCACAGAGCTGTTCGGAGTCCTGGCGGTGACCTGGATGGTCCTCGCCAATCTTGCCTGGCTCGATCTCGGCTTCAGCCGGGCCGCAGCGCGCTTCGTCGCTCAGGAGCTGGCGGCGGGACAGCCCGACCGTGCGGCCGCCTGGACGTGGACGGCGGTCCTGACCCAGACCTTCATCGGCTGCGTCGGCGCGGCAATGCTCTTCCTGCTCGCCCCGAAGATGGTCCACTGGCTCCACGTCGCGCCCGAAAGACAGGCGTTGGTCACCGTCGCTCTGCAGCTTTTCGCCTTCGCGGTGCCGCTCGATCTGGCGGCACGCTCGATGACCGGGGTCCTGCAGGCGGGCCAGCGCTTCGGCTGGGTCAACGCGATCACCTTGTCGACGACCCTCGGCACCTTCGGCATCTACGGCGTCGGAATCCTGCGCGGCGCCGATTTCGCCTTCGTCATCTACGGGCTGTTCTCGCTTCGCTTCTTCACCCTGGCCGCGACCTGCGTCGGCGCCGCCACCGTCCTGCCGACGCTTCGCTCGCTCCCGGATCTGGCCTGGATCATCGCCAATTACCGGGCCCACGCCTCGACCATGATCCGCTTCGGCTCCTGGGTCTCGGCCACCGCTTTCCTGGGCATGCTCCTCCTCTATTTCGACCAGTGGCTGATCGGCTTCGTCCTCGGCATCGCGGTGCTGCCTTATTACGTCGTGCCGCTGACCCTCCTCAACCGGCTCGCCATCTTCCCTTCGAGCCTGACGGCGACCCTGTTTCCAGCGTTCAGCGCCCTTCAGGCCCAGTCGGACTGGCCGCGGATCGAGAATTATTTCCTCCGGTCGAACCGCTACATCCTGATGGTGCTGATCCCGATCCTGTTCGTGCTCTTCGTCTGGGGCTTCGAGATCTTCCGGCTGTGGATCGGCGCGGAATTCGCCGCAGAAGTCGCGCTTCCGCTGCGCATCCTCATCTGCGGGTTCGCCATTTCTCTGCTGGCCCCGATATCCGGCTCGCTGCTGGAGGCGAGCGGCAGGCCCGATCTCCTGACCAAGCTCTATCTGGTAGAGCTGCCCTTCAACTTCCTGATCGTCCTGCTGCTGACCAGGCAGTTCGGGATCGTCGGGGCCGCCATCAGCTATACGATACGAGCGATGATCGAGACCGGTGCGCTGTGGACCATTCTCTACCGGGTCGTCCCTTTCTCCGGCGCCAATCTGCTCAAGCGCGCGCTTTTCCCGATGCTGCCGCCGCTGCTCGCCGTGGGCGCGGCCGCCTGGCTCCTCGACGAGGGGCGCATCGCCAGCGTCCCGGCGATCCTCGGCACGCTCGCCGTGCTGGCCGCCTACGGCCTGTTCGCCGCCCTCTTTTTGCTGGACACTCAGGACCGCCATATGCTGAGGGCTCTGCGCCGCCCGGGGCGGGGAGATTAGCGCATATGAATCTGAAGGTTGCGAGGGTGCTACAGCGGCTGCTGTCGCTGCTGGGCCGGGCCGGCCTCGCCGAGATTCCGCCGGTGCGGTGGGCGCGATCGAAAGTCTCCTCGGTCACCGTCGATCTGGCCGGGGTCCGGCTGCGAGTGCCCAAGCGGTTCGTCGAGCAATATGCGCTCAGCGCCTATGAGCCGGTGACCCAGGCCTCGGTCGAGGACCGGCTCGGACCGGGCATGGTCGTGATCGACGTCGGCGCCCATATCGGCTATTTTTCGCTGCTGTCGGCCAAGCTCGTCGGGGAAAGCGGGCGAGTGCACGCCTTCGAGCCCAGCGACGAAAATCTGTCCTACCTGAAGGCCAACGTGGCGCTCAACAACCGCCGCAACGTCGAGGTCTACCCTTACGCAGCGGGCGCGGAGCGCGCCCAGCGGAGCTTCCACATCACAGGCTCGAGCGACTCCCACGGGCTCCATCCCCACCCGAACACCACCACCCTCGAGACGGTCGAGGTCACCCAGGTCCCCCTCGACGAGATCGTCACCGGACGGGTGGACGCGGTCAAGATCGACGTCGAAGGCGCCGAGCTCAGCGTGCTCGACGGAATGGCCCGGATCCTGAGCGAGAATCCGGAGCTGACCTTGTGGGTGGAATGGATGCCGGCGTGCATGCGCAATGCGGGCTACGATCCGGCCGAGCTGCCGGAGCGGCTGCGCAGCCTGGGCTTCGCCCATATCGAGGTGCTCGACGACCATGGCAATCGCCGCCGGCCGGTGGACGAAGTGCTGCCGCTCGTCCGTTCCGGCGAGCTTCCGAAGGACTGGTATGTGAATCTGCTGGCCCGGCGGAACTGAATGAGGGTCGTCTGGGCCTCCCACAGCGCCGGCACGATGGGCGCCGAACAGGCCATGATCGAAGGCGTCGCGACGCTCAGGGAAGCTGGAGTTGAAATCCATGTCGTGCTTCCGGCGGGACAGGAGGTGGCCGCGGCCTGGAAGAATCTGGGAGTGCCCTACAGCCAGATTCCGCTGCCCTGGTGGATGAGCCGGAGAAAGCGGGACATCCCGCGCTCCTGGGTCCGCCTGCTCTATCGCCTGCCGGCGGCGCGCAGCGCGTTCAGGGCGCTGTTCGCGGAAGTGCGGCCCGACGTCGTCGTCACCAACACGTCGGTCATCCCCCTGGCTGCCCTTGCCGCCAAAGCCGCCGGGATAAGGCACGTCTGGTACATCCATGAATATGGCGCCCGCGGCCTCGGCTTCTTTTACGATTTCGGAAGGGCGCTGAGCCTGAAGCTGATCGACCGGCTGTCCGACATGGTGGTCGTCAACGCCAGGGGGGTGCGGGCGCATTTTGCCGGCCCCATCGCCCCGGACAGGATCCGCCTGATCTATTACCTCATGGAAACGCCGCCGCTTCCGCCCGCCGGACCGGAAAGCCGGGACTTCCGCCTCGTGATCGTGGGCAGCCTTTCGCGAAAGAAGCGGCAGGAAGACGCCATCCGGGCGGTGGGGCTGCTCGCAGGCAAGGGCGTCGAGGTGCGCCTCGCCGTCGTCGGGCCCGGCGGACCGGAGATCCAGCGCTACCTCGCCGGTCTCGCCGATGAGCTGGGCGTCGGCGCCGCCGTCGACTTCACCGGCCCGACGGACGATCCGTTCGCGAGCTTCGCCGCCGCGGATGTCGCACTGATCTGCTCGGAAGACGAAGCTTTCGGCCGGGTGACGGTCGAGGCCATGAAGATGGGCACGACGGTGATCGGCGCCGACAGCGGCGGCACCGCCGAGCTGATCACCGACGGCTATAACGGCCTGCTCTACAAACCTCGCGACATCGCCGACCTTGCCGGCAAGATCGAGCGCCTGGCCCGCGATCCGGATCTGGTGCGGCAGATGAGCGGCAACGCCTATGCCTGGGCTCACGAAACCTTCAACCGCGAGAAGTACGCGGCCGGCCTGCTTGGCGTGTTCCGAGAAGCCTTGGCCGAGAGCTAGGGACGCGGCCCGACCGCCAGCGGCAGCGATTCGAACAATTCGGGCTGGCCCTGCCGCCGCGCTCCTTCGATCTCGAGGATCCGGAACTTGGTCGCGACTCCGCCGGGCGCTGAGAAGCCGCCGGTCTTTCCGCCGGCGGCGAGAACCCGGTGGCAGGGGATGATGATCGGCACCGGGTTGCGGCCCAGCGCGACGCCTACCGCCTGGGCCGCGCCCGGAGCGCCGATCTCGCGGGCGATGTCGCCGTAGCTTCGCACCTCGCCGCAGGGGATGCGCCGAGCCGCCTCCCAGACGCTCCGGTCGAAACCGGAGGCGCAGTCGAGGTCGAGGCCGATACCGCCCAGGTCGGTCCCGGCACCGGCGAGAAGGGCTGCGATCCGGGCGATGGCCTCGGCCGCGAAGAGCGGGGGATCGGCTTCTCCGGCGCCCGGAAACCTTTTCGCCAGGCCCGCGCGCATCGCCTCGTCGGAGGCTTCGGGAAGCGCGGCCCCGACGACAAGGCCGCCGCGCCACACAAGGGCGCAGCACCCTATCGCCGTGTCGAAGAGCGCATAGCCCTCCGCGCTATTATTCGTAGTCGCCGCCGGCATTGTTGTTGCGCGGCGGGGCGGCGGCGGTGAGGCGCAGCGCTTCCGCGGATGCGGAGAGCGAGCCGACCTCGTCCGGCGCTTCGTCGTCGTCGACCTGGACCCGCTGAAGGCCGGAGATCAGGGCCTCCTCGAGATGCTTG
Organism: Allosphingosinicella sp.; assembly: GCA_035295885.1. Classification (GTDB taxonomy): domain Bacteria; phylum Pseudomonadota; class Alphaproteobacteria; order Sphingomonadales; family Sphingomonadaceae; genus Allosphingosinicella. Next base: position 5,684 of record DATHBY010000007.1, on the reverse strand, counting down.
GGCTTCACCGTCTCCTCGGCGATCTCGCGCAGGGCGACCACCGGGTTCTTGTCGCGGTCGCGGTCGATGGTGAGCTCGGCTCCGCCGGAGACTTGCCGGGCCCGCTGGGCCGCGAGCAGCACCAGGTCGAACCGGTTGGGGATCTTGTCGACACAATCTTCGACGGTAACGCGCGCCATGAAAGCAGCTCCGCTTGACACCATTGCTGGGGGGAGCGGGGGAGATACGGACGAGGGGGCGGAAAGTCAATGATTTGGGGGGCACGGGCGGGTGCGAGCGCAACCGTCATGCTGAACTTGTTTCAGCCTCCAGCCCTCCGCCGCCCGGGCGCACGGCCAGCTGGACCCTGAAACAAGTTCAGGGCGAGGGCCTGGGAGCCGCGAAGGGGTTGCCCTAACCGCCGCAGGCTCGCATGCACCCCTTCATGGCGGAGGTGGAAGCGCAGCGGCCGGGTCTTTCGATCGAGGTGGCGGGCAATCGCCTGACCCTGCTCGCCGACGGGCCGGAGCGGCTCGCCGCCTTGCTCGACCTGATCGAGACGGCCGGGGAGAGCCTGCGCTTCCTCTACTACATGTTCATGGACGATGCCTCGGGCACCCGGATCCGCGACGCCCTGATCGCCGCGGCGGCACGCGGCGTCCGGGTGTCGCTGCTGGTCGATGGCTTCGGCTCCACTACAAACCGGGAATTCTTCCGGCCGCTCCAGGAGGCGGGGGTCGCATTTTGCCAGTTCAGCCCCAAATTCGGCCGCCGCTATCTGCTGCGCAACCACCAGAAGCTGGCGCTGGCGGACGGCGAGCGGGTGATCATCGGCGGCTTCAACATCTCCGACGAATATTTCGGAACGATCGAATCTGGCGCCTGGCGCGACATCGGCCTCCAGGTCGAGGGTCATTCGGTCGCCTATCTGACCCGCTATTTCGACAGCCTGTTCCGCTGGACCCAGGCCCCCGACGGCCGGGTCCGCGACGTCCGCCGGCTGCTCCAGCAAAGCAGCGCCACCCAGGGCAAGCTGCACTGGCTGTTCGGCGGGCCCTCGCGCCGACTGAGCCCCTGGGCCCGGGCGGTCCGCCGGGACATGAGGAGCGCCCGCCGCCTCGATCTCATCGCCGCCTATTTCGCTCCGAGCCTGGGCATGCTTCGCCGCCTCTCCGGAATCTCCCGCCGGGGCGGGCGGGTGAGGATCGTCACCGCGGCCAGATCCGACAACAACGCCACCATCGCGGCGGCGCGCAACACTTACTGGTGGCTGCTTCGGCGCGGAGTCCACATTTTCGAATATCTGCCGACCAAGCTCCACACCAAGCTCTTCGTGGTCGGCGACGTCGTCCACATCGGCTCGGCCAATTTCGACATGCGAAGCCTGTTCCTGAACCTGGAGATGATGCTGCGCATCGACGATGCGGCCTTCGCGGCAGCGATGCGCCGCTTCGTCGACAGCGAAGTCGCCAATTCGGAGCCGATCACGATGGAAGGCCACCGACGCAACCGCACCCTGCTCAACCGGCTGCGCTGGGCGATCGGCTATTTCATCGTCGCCATCGCCGATTATCGGATCGCGAAGCGGCTGAACTTCCGCGACGTGGGGATGCCGAGGGGCTAGTCGCGCCAGGCCCAGAAGAGGGTGGCGGGCGGCACGTTGCGCCATTCGAAGCCGCGGTCGATGCGGTCGAAATAGGGGCTGATGAAGTCGAGCACCTTGGGCGAGAATTGATAGACGAGGAACGCCCCGCCGGGCCGAAGCGCCTCGGCGGTCTGCTCGACGATCTTGGGCCCGACTCCCGGCGGAAGGGTCGAGAAGGGCAGGCCGGAGAGGATGTAATCGGCCTCCTCGAAGCCGAAATTGGCCATGATCTCGCGTACGTCGGCGGCAGAGCCGGTGACCGCGCGCAGCCGCGAATCCCGGATCTTCGAGGTCAGATAGGAGGTGAAATCCGGATTGGTGTCGATGGTCAGCAGGATCGCGTCCGGAGCGAGCTTCTCCAGCACCTTCTCGGTGAAGGTGCCGACCCCGGGGCCGTATTCGACGAACAATTTGCAGTTCGCCCAATCGACAGGCGCAAGCATCTTGTCGATCAGCACCTTCGAGGAGGGAATGACCGAGCCGACCATCACCGGGTGCTTGACGAACCCCTTGAGGAACATGAGCCAGGGGCCGCCCCTGGCGCCGTGGCGCGCATAAGCGCGGGATCGTTGAGCCTGTTCGCCGGGAAAGGTCATTGAGGGGTTTCCGTAATAGGGTCAGGAGGTGCGTTGGCAAATCAACGCACCGATGGCAAGGGCGAGGCGACCCGCGACCCGATTTGGGGCGAATCCGGGACGAAGCGCTACATTTCCGGGATTTGACCCTCATGGTCCCTGCCGCCAGCCTGTCACGGGAGCGTTTCGCACTGCTTTTCGCGGTGATGCTGGTCGCCGCTTCGGGCAATACCGCCATGCAGTCGCTGATGCCCGCGATCGGCCGCGAGCTCGGAGTGGCCGATCTGTGGGTCGCCATCGCCTTCTCGCTGTCGGCCGTGATCTGGGTGCTGACGGCGCCCTATTGGGCCCGGCGGGCCGACCATCGCGGGCGCCGGGAGCTGATGCGGCTGGGGCTCTACGGATTCATCGCCTCCTCCCTGATCTGCGGCGGGATCCTGGCTGCCGGCCTTCACGGCCTGGTTTCCGCCACTCTCGTCTTCGTCATCTTCGTCTTCGGCCGGGCGATCTACGGCGCCTTCGGCTCGGCCTCGCCCCCCGCCGTCCAGGCCTATATCGCCGCCCGCACCGAGGGCGAGCAGCGCACCGCCTATCTCGCCGCCCTCGCTTCCTCCTTCGGTCTCGGCACGATCATCGGCCCCGCCATCGCGCCCCTGTTCATCTTCGAGCCGCTGGGCCTGTCGGGGCCGCTGATCGTCTTCGCCGCGATCGGAGTCGCCGTGCTCGTCCTCGTCGCACTGCGGCTGCCCGACGACACGCCCGGCTCGGCGGCGCGCGGCGAGGTGGTCGACTATCCCTCGATGGGCGGGATGCTGGTGGCCAGGAGCGAGCCCGCGGAAGAGGCGCCGGAGCGGCTTCGCTGGCTCGATCCGCGGGTCCTCCCGTGGCACATCATCGGAGTCGTCGGGGGGCACGGACACGCCGCCCTGCTCGGAGTGATCGGCTTCCTCGTCATCGACCGCTCCGGAGTTCCGCCGGCCGAATCGCAGCAGTCGATCGCCATCGTCCTGATGTCCGGGGCGGGCGCGACCCTGCTCGCCCAATGGGGGCTGATCCCCTTCCTCGCGCTGAGCCCGCGCCGGCTGGTCCTTTGGGGGCTGATCGTCGGGGCGGCGGGCACGGCGCTGACCGGCTTCGCCGGCTCGATGTACGGGATGACCCTGGGCTTCTCGGTCGCATCGGTCGGCTTCGGCCTGTTCCGCCCCGGCTTCACCAGCGGCGCCTCGCTCGCCGTCCGCCTCGACGAGCAGAATGCGGTCGCGGGAATGGTCACCTCGGTCAACGGGGTCGCCTACATCGCCGCGCCCGCCGTCGGAGTCCTCCTATACGGCCTGTGGATGCCGCTGCCCTTCCTGGCGACGGCGGCCCTGCTGATCGTGCTGGCCGGGTGGGTCTGGCTGAGGGTCAAGGGGTAGGTTGTGTCGAAACTCAGTCTCGTCGGTCAAGCCCCCCCGCCGCTCCGCGGCAGGGAGGCAAGACGCTATTCCGCCCCCTTCGGTCCCCTCGGCGTGAGCATGCCCGGCGAGATGAAGCCGATTCCGCCGGCGCTCATCGCGTCTCGCTTCAGGCTTTCCTGGATCTTTTCATATTCCTTTTCCATCTCCGGGGTGACCGAGGCCCTTGTCTCCTCCATCGCCATCTCGAAGTCGGAGCCGGTGACCTGGACCGCCTCGAGCGAGCCGCGCAGGGCGAAGAGGCCGGCGCGTCTCACCAAATCCTCGAGGTCGGCGCCGGTGAAGCGCTCGGTGCGGGCGGCGAAGCTGTCGAGATCGACGTCGTCGGCGAGCGGCATCTTCGCCGTGTGGATGGAGAGGATGTGGCGGCGGCCCGCTTCGTTCGGGACCGAGACGTAGATGAGCTCGTCGAAGCGGCCCGGCCGGAGCAGGGCCGGGTCTATGAGGTTCGGGCGGTTGGTGGCTCCGATCACGACCACCGACCCGAGATCCTCGAGGCCGTCCATCTCGGACAGGATGGTGTTGACAACACGCTCGGTCACCTGCGGCTCGCCCAGGCCGCCGCCGCGGGCGGGGACGAGGCTGTCGAGCTCGTCGATGAAGATGACGGTCGGCGCGACCTGGCGCGCCCGGGCGAACAGCCGGGCGATCTGCTGCTCGCTCTCGCCATACCATTTGGAAAGCAGGTCCGAGGATTTGACGGCGATGAAATTCGCCTCAGCCTCCCGCGCGGTGGCCTTGGCGAGCAGGGTCTTGCCGGTGCCCGGCGGGCCGTAGAGGAGGAAGCCCTTGGCCGGGCGGATGCCCATCCGCCTGAACGCGTCGGGGCTCTTCAACGGCAGCTCGACGCCCTCGCGCAGCCGCTCGCGGGCCTCGTCGACTCCGCCTATGTCGTTCCAGCCGACGGTCGGCGCCTGCACCATCACCTCGCGCATCGCCGAGGGCTGGACCCGTTTGAGCGCCTCCTCGAAGTCGCTGGCCTTGACCGAGAGGTTGTCGAGCACCTCGGGCGGGATCGTCCCCTCCTCGAGGTTGATCTGAGGCATCATCCGCCGGACCGCCTCGATCGCCGCCTCGCGGGTCAGAGCGGCGAGATCGGCGCCGACGAAGCCGAAGGTGCGCCGCGCCAGCTCGTTGATGTCGACTCCGCCGTCCAACGGCATGCCGCGGGTGTGGATGGCTAGGACCTCGCGCCGCCCGCCCTCGTCCGGGACTCCGATGACGATCTCGCGGTCGAAGCGGCCGGGCCGGCGAAGCGCCTCGTCGAGCGCCTCGGGCCGGTTGGTGGCGGCGATGACGACGAGGTTCTGGCGCGGCTCGAGGCCGTCGAGCAGGGTGAGCAATTGGGCGACCAGGCGCTTCTCGGTCTCGCCCTGGACCTGGCCGCGCTTGGGAGCGATCGAGTCGATCTCGTCGATGAAGATGATCGCCGGCGAGGCCTTGGCCGCCTCTTCGAACACCTCGCGAAGCCGCCGCTCGCTCTCGCCATAGGCCGAGCCCATGATCTCGGGCCCGGCGATGTGGAAGAAGGTAGCGTCGCTCTCGTTGGCGACCGCCCGCGCCAGCCGGGTCTTGCCCGTGCCCGGGGGGCCGTAGAGGAGGACGCCCTTGGGCGGATCGACTCCGAGCCGCTCGAATATCTCGGGATAGCGCAAGGGCAGCTCGACCATCTCGCGCAGCTGGTCGATCGTGGAGCCGATGCCGCCGAGATCGTCGTAGGTGACGTCCGCGCGCCTTGTGTCGGTGGCCTCGGCATATTCGGGGCGAAGCTCGACCTCGGTATTGGCGTCGATATGCACCACGCCCTTTGGCACCGTCGACACGACGACCAGCCGGATTTCCTGGAGCGCGTATGCCGGAGCATTCAGCATCTGGCGGAGCTCGGGCGGGATCTCGCCGCTTTGGACGCGCTGCTGGCCGGTCGTGGCGACGATATCGCCCGCCGTCACCGGCTTCATTCCAAAGCTGCGCTTCAGAGCGTTGGCCGAGCCCTGGAGGCGCAGATTCTTTTGCGCGGGCGCGAAAATCACA
>DATHBY010000006.1:0-9328 GCA_035295885.1 Allosphingosinicella sp. | reverse complement strand
TCCCGATCACCGATGCGTCCGGACGCCTGGTCGGGATCCTCACCAACCGCGACGTGCGCTTCGCCGACAATCCCGGGCAGCCGGTCTCCGAGCTGATGACCCGCGACAATCTCGCCACCGTCGGCCCCGGAGTCACCCAGGAGGAGGCCCGGCGGCTTCTCCACCAGCGCCGGATTGAGAAATTGATCGTCGTCGACGATTCCGGCCGCTGCACCGGCCTCATCACCGTCAAGGATATCGAGAAAGCGGTCACCTACCCCAACGCCACCAAGGACGAGGCCGGGCGGCTCCGGGTGGCGGCGGCGACGACGGTCGGCGACAAGGGCTTCGAGCGGTCCGAGGCTCTGATCGACGCCGAATGCGACCTCATCGTCATCGACACCGCCCACGGCCACAATCGCGAGGTCGCCGCCGCGGTCGAGCGGATCAAGAAACTCTCCAACGCCGTCCAGATCGTCGCCGGCAACGTCGCCACCGGCGAGGCGACCAGGGCGCTGGTCGGGGCGGGGGCGGACGCGGTCAAGGTCGGCATCGGGCCGGGCTCGATCTGCACCACCCGGGTCGTCGCCGGGGTGGGGGTTCCGCAGCTCACCGCGATCATGGACTCCGCCGAGGCCGCCGCCTCCTCCGGCACCCCGATCATCGCCGACGGCGGCCTGAGGACCAGCGGCGACCTCGCCAAGGCGCTCGCCGCCGGCGCCTCGACGGTGATGGCGGGCTCGCTTCTTGCGGGCACGGCAGAGGCGCCCGGCGAGACCTTCCTCTACCAGGGCCGCTCCTACAAATCCTACCGAGGCATGGGCTCGGTGGGTGCAATGGCGCGCGGATCGGCCGACCGCTATTTCCAGCACGACATCAAGGACCAGTTGAAGCTGGTCCCCGAGGGAATCGAGGGCCAGGTCCCCTACAAGGGCCATGCGAAGGACGTGATCCACCAGCTGGTCGGCGGCATCAAGGCGGCGATGGGCTATACCGGCTCCGCCACCCTCGATGAGCTTCGGGCCAAAGCGAAGTTCGTCCGGATCACCAATGCCGGCCTTCGGGAAAGCCATGTCCACGACGTCGCCATCACTCGCGAGGCGCCCAATTATCCGACTTCGGGCTGAGCCATGACCCCGGCGGCGAGGGCGGAGGCGGCGGTCGAGCTGCTCGACGAGATCATCGCCGCGGCCAAAGGCGGGGGCGCCGCCGCCGACACTTTGATCGCCCGCTATTTCAAGACCCGCCGCTATGCCGGCTCGGGGGACCGCCGGGCGGTCCGCGAGCTCGTCTACCGGGCGATCCGAGCCTGGCCGGAGCCGCCGTCCTCGGGCCGGGCGGCGCTGCTCGGGCTGGCGGCGGAGGATCCCGGGCTGCTCGCCGCCTTCGACGGCTCCCCGCACGGCCCGGCCGAAGCCGCGCCCTCGGAAAAGGGCCTCACCCCGCGCTCCGGGCCGGTGCCGAAATGGCTCGCCCGGCGCTTCGATCCGGCGGCCACGCCGGCGGACCTGCGCTCGCTCCTCTCACGCGCTCCGCTGGACCTCAGGGTCAACCGCCTCCGCGCCGGGCGTGACGAGCTCCTCCCGGCCTTCGAGGGCGCCGTCGCCACCCCCCTGTCGCCGCTCGGCCTGCGCCTGCCCGACGCGATCGCGGTCGAGGAGAGCGAGGCGTGGCGTTCCGGCCTGGTGGAGGTCCAGGACGAAGGCAGCCAGCTCCTCGCTCTCGCCTGCACCGCCGAGCCCGGCGAGACGGTGCTCGATCTGTGCGCCGGCGCCGGCGGCAAGACCCTCGCTCTCGCCGCCGAAATGCGCAATTCGGGCCGCCTCGTCGCTTCGGACACCGACCGGGGCCGGCTCTCGCGGATGGACCTTCGCTTGAGGCGCGCCGGGGTTACCATCGTCGAACCGCGATTGCTCAACCCGGGGCGGGAGAGGGAGGCGCTGGCGGACCTTGTCGACGCTCCGGACCTGATCCTCGTCGACGCGCCCTGCTCGGGCACCGGCACCTGGCGGCGCAACCCGGAGCTGCGCTGGCGGCTCGATCCGCAGCGGCTCGGCCAATATGTCAAGCTTCAGTCCTATCTGCTTGACCTTGCAGCGGAACTTATCCGGCCGGGCGGGCGTATCGTCTATGCCGTCTGCTCGCTCCTGGCCGACGAGGGAAGGGGACAGGCCGCGGCGTTCGAAGGCCGTTCAGCCATGGTTCCGGAACCGGGTGCAATGGCGGGAGGACGGGCCGCCGGCTCGGGGCGGATCCTCACCCCCGCGAATGACGGCACGGACGGCTTTTTCGTCGCGCGGTGGCGGGCGCCATGCTAAACCGCCGGGCGACAGGATCATGGAGTTACTGATGCGCCTCACCCCCATCGCCCTCACTGTGGCCATCGCTTTGGCGACCGTGGCGAGCGCCGGTCACGGCCAGAAGCCTGACGACCAGATTGACGCCCGTTCCCTCGCCCTCACCCAGCAGGCGCAGTCGCTGACCGCCCAGGCGCGCTACCAGGAAGCCACCGACCTGCTCGAATCGGCCCTGGTCCTCGATCCCCGCAACCGTCAGGCCTATATCGGCCTGGCCAGGGCCGCTCAGGGGCAGAAGCTTCCGGGCAAGGCGATCAAATTCTATTTCGAGGCGCTGAAGCTCGAGCCCAACGACCTCGCCGCGCTTGCCGGCCAGGGCGAGGCCCTGGTCCAGCGCGGAGCGGTAGAGCGGGCTAAGAAGAATCTCGAGCGGATCAAGACGCTTTGCGCCAACCCCTGCCCGCAGGCGACGCAGCTCGCCGCCGTCATCGCCAAGGGCCCGCCGCCCGAAGTGCTGACCGCACAGCGGCCGGACGCGGTCCCACCGAAGAACTAGAGTTTGTCCTATTGTGATGGAAGCGAGGCATTCGTCATGCCGGACTTGCTCCGGCATCCACCTTCTTCCTCCACCGGGATTGAGAAAAAGGTGGACCCCGGATCAAGTCCGGGGTGACGATTCTGCTTCGGCAGGACTAAGTCTAGCTACTGCTCCCCTGGCCGCGGAGCGGATGGGAGGCGGAATTCATCGCCCTCGCCACGGCGACGAACTCCTCCACCGTCAGCGTCTCAGCCCTGCGCTCCGGGTCGATCCCCAGGCTCTCCAGCGCCTCGAGCGCCCCGGGGAGCCCCTTCAAACTCTGTCGAAGCATCTTGCGCCTCTGCCCGAACGCGGCCGCGGTCAGCCGTTCCAGGGTCGCCGCCCGCACCCCCTCCGGCGCCGGCTTGGGCACGATATGCACCACCGCCGACATCACCTTGGGCGGCGGCACGAAGGCGGAGCGGTGGACCTTCATCGCGATCCGCGGCTCGCTTCGCCACTGGGCGAGCACCGCAAGCCGCCCATAGGCGCCGGTGCCCGGCCCGGCGGCGATCCGCTCCGCCACCTCGACCTGGAACATCAGGGTCAGCGAGCTCCACCAGGGCGGCCATTCCTCGCCGCCGAGCCAGCGCACCAGCAGAGCGGTACCGACATTGTAGGGGAGGTTGGCGGCGACATGGGCGCCGGGTCCCGCTTCCCGCGCCTCGTCGATGGCGAGCGCGTCGCCTTCGATCACCCGAAGCCGATCACCTGCCGCTTCGGCGACTTCCTCCAGTGCGGGGAGGCAGCGGCGGTCACGCTCGACCGCCACGACCTGCGCCCCGGCCCTGAGCAGCGCCCGAGTCAGTCCGCCTGGCCCGGGACCGACTTCGTAGACGCGCCGGCCCTCGAGGTCCCCCGGCACCCGTGCGATCCGGTCGAGCAGCTGCTCGTCGAGCAGGAAATTCTGGCCCAGCGCCTTCGCAGCCCTTAGCCCATGCCGCGCGATCACTTCCCGCAACGGAGGGAGATGCCGGAGCGGATCCGGGCCGGTCACTCCCCCGGAGCGACCTGCGCCATGCCGGGGGCACGGCGCACCGGGATCCGTCACCGGCATCTCACGCCGCCGCCAGCCGCCCCGCGCAGACGGCGGCCATCTTCAGAGCCGCGAGCATCGCGGTCGGCTCGGCCCGGCTTTGTCCAGCGATGTCGAAGGCCGTGCCGTGGTCGGGGGAGGTGCGGACGATCGGCAGCCCAAGGGTGATGTTGACGCCCTCGTCGAAATGGAGCGTCTTCAGCGGCACCAGCGCCTGGTCGTGATAGAGGCAGAGCGCAGCATCGTAGGTCGCCCGCATCCGGGCGTGGAACATCGTGTCCGGCGCGTGCGGGCCAGTCACCTCCGCCTCCTCCTCGCGCAGCCGCTCGATCGCTGGGATGACGATTTCGATCTCCTCCCGCCCAAGCGCCCCGCCTTCGCCGGCATGGGGGTTGAGGCCGGCGACCGCCAGCCGCGGACGGGCGATTCCGAACAGGCGGCGAAGCGCCCGGATCGTCGTCCGGCCGCGCTGGACGATCAGCTCGGCGGTGAGCAGGCCCGGGACCTCGCGCAGCGCGACGTGCGTGGTGACGGGAACCGTCCGAAGAGTCGGGCCGGCCAGCATCATCGCCGCCATTTCGGCGGCGATTCCGCAGCGCTCGGCGATGAATTCGGTCTGGCCGGGATGGGTGAAGCCGATCGCATAGAGCTGGGACTTGGAGACGGGTCCGGTGACGAGAGCGGAGCTGGCGCCCGAGCGGGTCAGCCCGACCGCGAGCTCCAGCGCGTCGAGCGAGTTGCGGGCGCCCTCGAGGGTCGGCTGGCCCGGGCGGGTCTCTCCGGCAGCGTCGATTCGAATGACCGGCAGGGCCTCGAGAAAGCAGGTCGCGGCTTCGTCAGGGGCGGTCACCACCTGCAGCGGACCGCCCCAGACGGCGCGCAGCGCCTCCGGAGCCCCCACCGCGAAGAACGGCGGCAGAGCGTCGGTGGCTCGGCGCTCCCAGGCTTTGGCGGTAATCTCGGGTCCGACCCCCGCGGGATCCCCGAGCGCCACCGCCAGGGGTGCGATCAAGGGAGCCGCCGGCAGGGAGCGGGAACGCTAGCGATAATCGACCACCGCATCGCGCCTCAAATCGCGCAGGAAGCGCCGGGCGCGAAGGTTGACCCGGTTCTCGGCGATCTGGTTGTAGACCTGGTCGAAGCTGAGGGTGCCGGCCGGATCCGGATCGTCGCGGCCGCACAGGATCAGGATGCTGACCCGGTCGTCGGCCGAGCCGAAAGCGGGAGTCGCCTGGCCGAGGCTCAGCGCCAGCAAAGTCTGCTGCAGCGGCCCCGGCAGGTCCCGGACCCGGATCTGGTCGTTGGTGATGACTTCGGCTCCGATCGACTGCGCCGCCGCTTCGGCACCGCCGCAACCGCCCATGGTCTGGGTCGCGCGCTGCAGGCCCTGCACCTTTGCCTCGACGACGTTCCTGGGGCTTCCGGGGGCGAAGCGGACGGTCATCTGCTTGAGGCTGAGGACTGCGTCGCGCGGATCGGCGGTGAGCACCTGGCGAGTGTCGTCCAGCTGGACGATCGAGAATCCGCCCGGAATGGCGATCGGATCGCTGACGCTCCCGACCGGCATCGTCTGCACCACGCTGGCCAGCGCATCGGGCAGCTGCGCCGCGCGCACCCAGCCGAGATCGCCTCCGATCGCCGCGGTGGAAGCTTCGGAGAACTGGCGCGCATAAGCCAGGAACGGCGCTCCGCCGCGCAGCTGCTGGACGATCCGCTGGGCATTGACCCGGGCCTCCGCCGCCGTCTCCGGAGTCGCCGAAATGAAGATTTCGGAGACCTTGAACTCCTGGGTGCCCTTGGCGGCGTTGAGCCGGTCGATGACGGCCCGGACTTCGTCTTCGCTGACGTTGACGAACGGCTCGATCTTGCGGCTCTGAAGGCGCGACCAGGCCATCTCGCCGTGGATCTGCCGCTTGAGCGTTTCCGGCGACGCTCCGTTCGCGCGAAGGAAGGCGGAGAACTGCTCGGGCGTCTGCTTGAACTGCGACTGCGCGTAGCGGGCGAAATACTGGTCGATTTCCGCCTTCGTAATCTTGATCTCGGCCTGCTCGGCCGCCTGGATCTGGAGAGTTTCGTCGACGAGGTTGCGCAGCACCTGCTGGCGCAGGCGCGGCAGCTCCTCCGCCGGAATCTCACCCCCGGCCGCAAGCCTTATGATGGCGAGGCGGTGGTCGACCTCCGTGCGGGTGATGACGGCGCCGTTGACGATCGCCGTGGCCTTGCGGACGTTGGGATCCTCCTCGGTGAGGAATCGCGGGTTGGCGGGGATGTTGAGGCTCGCCAGCGGCGCGGTGGGCGACGGGTCGCTGACGGTCTGCGCAAAAGCGGCCGCAGCCAGCGAACCGGCCAGCACCATCGCCGCTCCGTGATAAATCCCGAGCTTCATCATTCCTCCAATTAATGCAGGCCGCCAGCGATGCCTGAAATTTGCTGAACCGCAGATGACGCAGATATCTTAGCGCCCGAGATTCTTCAGCGCTACCCGGAACTGGAAGGTGTTGCCGCGGTCGATGTCGCCGGTCTTTTCGTAGTCGCGCCGCCAGGTCACCCCGATCTCCAGGCAGTCGTCGTCGTAGCTGATGCCGATCCTGTGGCGGACCGGCTCGAAGCCGTCCGCCCGCGAGAAAGGGCTCTCGCGAGCGTCGGTGAGGTCGATGACGGTCGAGCCGAAGATCGACCAGTAGCTGGCGAAGCGGATCCGCCCGCCGAGCCGTAACTCCTCGCGGTCGCGAAGGTCCTCGATCGCCGGGTCGATGTTGCGGTCGAGGCGCAGATAGCCGATCGTCGCATAGGTCTGGCGGCCGCCGACGACGGCGTCGACCTCGTTTCGCCTCAGCGCCAGGCTCTCCTTGTCGATTCGGAAGCGGTGGACGACGTTGAGCTTTCGGCCGAACTTGACGTTGGTCCGGCCGACGAAATCCGAGAAGCGGTCGGAGAGGCCGGTGCCGGGGGGCAGGATGCTGGGCTGATCGTTGAGTCGATAGCTTTGGCCGATCGTGGTCCTGATCGCGATTCCCGGCAGGTCGAAGGCCCAATCGACCCCGTAGGTCGCCCGCGGGCCGTTCTCCCAGCGGTCGTAGCCGGGAAAGCGGTTGAGGGCGAACAGGTTGGAATCCTCGAGATCGACGGCTCGGGCGTCTTCATTGGGGATTTCGAGATTGTCGCTCGCTCCCGACGCGATCAGCTGGAGTCGGGGGGTCAGCCGCTGCATGCCGCCCATGAACGGCCCGACCAGCGGCCAGCGCACCTCCGCCGCGAGCGCGCCGATCGCCCGGGCATGCCATCCCGGCCGGCCGCGATAGATGAGCGTCGAGGTCAGGAGATTGTCGCTGCTGTGGTAGACGTCGCCGCGCCCGTATGCGGTGAGAAGCAGCTCCTGGCCCCAGCGGGTGAGGCTGCGCCGGTCCCAGCGCGCTCCGGCGAAGGCGCGCTGAGTATCCTGGCCTTCGGTCCTCAGGATGGCGAGGCTGTTCGCCTGAAGCTCCACTTGGCCGCCCCAGATCTTCGCGGGCGGGCGCCAGCGGGCGTCGATGGCCGGCAGGGCGACCGGCTGCTGGCCGGCGACGTCGGTGGTGCGGAGGCCCTGGAAGGCCCAGCCGGCGATCGAGATGTAGCTGTCCGACGTGACCCGCTCGGCTTCGACAAACGACCTCAGCCGGCTGTCGCGCGAAATGTCGTAGCGGCGAAGGAAGGTGCGGTCGGTGACGTAGCGTGCCGAGGCGGTGACGCTCCACAGCGGGTCGAGCTGGAAGCGGCCATTGCCTTCCAGGTAGGCGCGCACGCCCTTGTCGCGGATGGGGATCGCGGGCGCCGTGATTGGGACCCGGGAGCCGTAGGTGACGTAGGCGCCGAGCTGGAAGGCGCCCAGGCCGGTCAGGTGGCGGTATCGGCCCTCCAGCATCGGCGCCACTTCGGTGTAGACGTGGGGCGTGATCGTCGCGTCGCGGTTCGGCGCGAGCTTCAGGTAATAAGGCACCGCCAGCTCGAACCCATTGCTCGAGCTCAGGCGGATGTCGGGCACCAGCACGCCGCTGCCTCCGCCCTCGCTGCCGTCCGGGTGCGAGAGGAAGGGAAGGGCGATGATCCGCGCGCCGAGCAGGTTGAGCGAGGCCCCTTCGTAGCGGATGCGGTCCTTGACCGGATCGTGGACGACCTTCACCGCATTGATCTGCCAGGTCGGGTTCTTCGGGCAGCCTTTCGAGCTCACCACTGCGCAGGGGGAGTAAGCGGCCCGGTAGAGTGTCGTGTACCCGTCCTTCCGCTCGGCGCGGTCGGCGGCGAGGCGGCCGCCGTCGGCGAGCACCAGAAGCATGTTCTGGACAATCCCGTCGCGCAGGGCGTCGGTCAGGACGGCGCTGTCGGCATAAGCGACATCGCCGCCCGGGTTGACGACCCGAACATTGCCTTCGGCGCGAACCTCGTCGGTGGCGCGGTTCCAGATCACCCGCTCGGCGCGAAGCCGGTTGCCTTCGCTGTTCATTCGCACGTCGCCGCTCGCCGTGACCAGCTGCGCCTCGCTGTCGTAGGTGAGTTCGTCGGAGCTGAAGGCGACCTCGCGCGCGTCTCCGGGCGCGGGGGCGGCGGGGTCTTCGCCGGGCGGGGGGCCGTCGTCCTGCGCGAGTGCCGCGCCGGGAGCGGCGAGCAGCAGCGGAAGCGCGGTCAGGCAGATGAGATTGAGCTTCTTCACTTTCCCCGCCGCCAGAGCACGCGCGACCTCCCGCGCCTATCGCACCGGAACGGCAGCGCTGCAATGCCGCAACCCGACCGCCGCCCCCCTTTGCAGCGGCGGGACGAGCGCCTAGAGGCAAAGCCAAAGCCAGGAGCAACCAACTTCCATGAAAATCAGCTTCGACAGTGAGCGTCCCGACGGCGCCTATGCGCTCGCACTTCCCGTGTGGAGCGAGGACATGATCTCCGACCGCCTCACCGGCCTCGATCCCGCGACACGCGCCGTGGCCGCCCGAGCCGCGGAGGCCCAGCGTTTCGAGCGCGAGGCCGCGTCGGTGGCCGAGACCTTCGTCGCGGAGGGGGAGGGCGCCCGCCGGCTGCTTCTGGTCGGCCTGGGCGACCGCCGCCAGGACGATGCCCTGTTCGAGAAAGTCGGCGGGGCGCTCGCGGCTCGGCTGCTCACCTCGGGAGAGACCCGCCTCGTCGTCGATCTTTCCGGCCTCGGTCTCGACGGCGAGGCCGCCGCCCGGATCGCGCTGGGCGCGGCGGCTCGCAGCTGGCGCCACGACGTCTACCGCACCAAGCTGGCCAAGAAGCAGAAGCCGACGCTTGAGGAAGTGGTCATCGTCGGCGGCGGCGATGCCGGCCGGGCATGGACCGAGCGGGCGGCGCTGCTCGACGGCCTGTCCTTCACTCGTGAGCTGGTCACCGAGCCGGCCAACATTCTTTACCCGGAAAGCTTCGTCGAACGCGCCCGTGCCCGGGTGGCGC
>DATHBY010000005.1:0-2296 GCA_035295885.1 Allosphingosinicella sp. | reverse complement strand
TCGCGTTGGTGGCGAGCGGGCTGCACAAATTGGTGCGCAGCAAGGTCACCGGAATCCGGGCGTCGGTCGACAGGTAATTGTTGTCGAGGAAGTCGGGCCTGGCGACCTCCGCCCGCATCGCCTGCTTGAAGCCCGGAGTCTGGGTCCAGCGCCACCAGGCCTTGAAGCGGTCGAGATAGCCGGGCCCGCCGCTCTTGGCGAGGCTGGCGCTCGCGGGCGGCCTTGGCCCCTTGCTGGAATGGCAGCGCGCGCAATTGTCGGCGAACACTTCCTTGCCGCGGGCGAGCTGCGCCGGCGGCGCGGCGACATGGGTTGCGCCGCCCGGGATCGCCGCAAGCCGGTCGGGCTTCGCCGCCTTGAGGAAGAAGAGCGCCATGGCCGGCGTCCCCTTTTCCGTGGCACGCCAGTAGGGCGATGTGGCCCGTGCATCCGCGATGCTGATCGGCGTCACCGTCTTGCCGCCGACCACGGGGTTGAAATGCCTCATCCACTCTTCGCTGTAGAGGCCGATGTTGAGATAGACCCGGTTGAGCGCGCCGAGCATTCCGACGGAATCCGAACCGTCCTTTAGGACCCGGGGAGTCCAGACCTGGGGCTTCTTGAAGAAGCGGGTGAGGCTCGCATCCTTGGTGACGTCGTTGAACTGGACGTTGTCGAGCTGCCCGCCGCCCAGGGTCTCCTCGCCGATATGGGCCGCCATCTCGAGACGCGCCGGCACGTCGTAGAGGGCGTTCATCGTCCGGGGATTGTTGATGTTGTCGGTGGAGACCAGGGACGTATCCATCGTCCCCGGCTTGAACGTCTTCAGCCACTGGTAGAGGAAGCTGTTCGGCTCCTTCTCCCAGTTCCAGTAGAAGACCCGGTCCATCCACAGATATTGGGCTCCGACCGAGGAGTTGAGGTTGGTCCATTCCGGAGCGTTGGGATCGGCCGGCGGATTGGAGGGGCTCGGCCCGACGTGGCAGAAGGCGCACGACATTCCGACCCGGTAGGGGCGGACAAGCTTCTTGTCGTTGTAGAAGGCGGGGTCCGAATAATATCTCGAGCCGTCGCCCCAATGCTTCGCCGCCTTCTCGTCGAAATCGGGATTGGGAAAGAGCCTCAGGCCGACGATCCCGGTGGGATAGCCATAGAGCGAGCCGACCGGCAGCACCCTGCCGTCCGAAAAGCGGGTGCCGCGAGCGCCCTGCCTGACGCCCGGATAGCGTTGCTCGTCCTCGAAAGGATCGGCGGCGCAGCCCGGCTTGCGCTCGTCCAGCCACAGGCCGAAAAACCGGTTGGGGTCGCGGCGGGTCGGCGCCTGGAAGCAGGGCTCGTTGACGATTCCCAGCTGCTGCCAGCGATGCGGGCGGGCGTTGAGGCTGTTGGGATCGGGAGCGACGATCTTGAGCAGGTCGAACGTGCCGAAGGTCGGCTCGACCATATAGTCCCAGAAGCGGTCGTTGCCGCCGGTCCAGAGCAGCCACATGATCCGGCCGTCGCGCTCCACCGGCGACAGATCGAGGCCGCCGTCCATGTCGCGGAAATAATCCTCCGAGGCGTTTCTGACGGTCGCATGCGCGAGTTGCTTGTCGTCGACCCCGGCGATCGCTGCTTCGTCCTTCGCCGGGCCGCGGTCGCCGCAGGCGGCCAGGGATGCCGCCAGGGCCGCCAGTGAAGTCAGACGGACGACGGAGAATTTCACGCCCACGGCCCCCTCCCATGTGCAGTGAGTCGGCAAGGGAGCGCGTGCCCGGTGTGAGCCCCCTCAAACTCACGGAGAAGCAAACATCCGCCAAGAAAATCGGGCCGTCAAGCCAAGATCGGGTCGCTTCGGGAGTGGTCGGCTTTAGCCTTGATGCCGGCGAATTAATTGAGCGCGACTTGGTCCCGGTGCCGGGGAAGCCAGTCTGATCGAATCCAGTACCGCCTCAATCCGCCGCCGGCGGGCACGGGATTCCCGGAACGTCGACCCGGAATTCGAACAGGTCCCCGGCCTGGGGCTGAAGCTCGATCTGGGCCGGAGTCAGCAGGTGCCGCGCCGTGGTGGCGTAGACGGTACGCAGGTCGTCGCCGCCGAAGGCGATCTTGGTGATGTTGGCCACTGGAAAGCGGACCCGCCCCACCAGCTCCCCCGCCGGCGAATAGCGGCGCGCCTCCCAGCCCGCGTAGAGGCTGATCCAGACGCAGCCCTCGCTGTCGACCGTCGGACCGTCGGGGAAGCCCTCGGCCGGGTCGATCCGAGCGAACGGGCGGGAAGGCCCCAGCCTGCCGTCCTCGGCCACGTCGGCCGCATCAATCGTGCCTCCGCGGGTGT
>DATHBY010000004.1:0-2711 GCA_035295885.1 Allosphingosinicella sp. | reverse complement strand
CGCTCTGCGTGCTCGCGGACCACAGCGTGGCGGGCGCCTCGCCGCTCGGCTGGGCGGCGAAGGTGGCGGCGGCGGCCGGGGCCTGGGGCGCGGACCGGGTGGTGGCCGAGATCAACAATGGCGGCGATGAGCAGGTCGCCATGTCCCCCGGACATGGCTGCGCAGTGCGGGGCACTGCGCACCTAATCGATCTCGCGGGGTGACGAGGGGGCTTTGGGGTGACGAGTATCAGAACGCAAACCACCAGATGAAGAGGATGTTGATCGCCAGCATCGGAAGCGCCGTTCCGACCTGCGCCTTTACCACCCCGTTGCGGTCCTTCATCTCGAGCAGGGCCGCCGGCACCAGGTTGAAGTTGGCCGCCATCGGGGTCATCAGAGTCCCGCAGAAGCCGGCGAGCATCCCGATCGCTCCGACCACCGCCGGGTCGCCGCCATAGCCCTGGATGAGCAGGGGCACTCCGATCGCCGCGGCCATCACCGGGAAGGCGGCGAAGGCATTGCCCATGATCATCGTGAACACCGCCATTCCGAGCCCGAAGACGACGACGGTGAGGAAGACGCTTCCCTCCGGGATAACCGCTCTCGCCATCTCGCCGATCACCGTGCCGACTCCCGCCGCCGCGAACAGCACTCCGAGCGCGGCGAGCATCTGCGGGAGCACCGCCGCCCAGCCGATCGCGTCGATCAGCCGGCGCCCCTCCTGGAGCGGCGAAAGCGCCGGCGGCCTCAGCCAGGCGAAGATCACGGCCAGAGCGGTCAGTACGCCGAGACCGAGCAGGACGTAGGTCTCGCGCTTGGCCTCGAACAGCCCTGACTCGCTGAGCGGCGTGTAAGTGTAGAGGAGGGTGCCGAAGAGAGCGACGGCCGGGATGATAAGGGCCGGAAGGAAGAGGCGGTTGCCGAAGCGGGTGGAGAAGGCCTCGCGCTCCCCGTCGGAGCTGGTCGGCGGCTTCGACCGGCCGATGAAGCCGAAGCCGGCCAGCGCGGCAAGGCCGAGCACGAGCAGCCCGTTGGCGAAATCGCCGATCAGGTCGCCGGCGAGAAGGCTCAGGGCCATCAGTCCCCAGAAGGCGGCATTGCCGAAGCGTTTCCTGTTGGAGCGATCCAGCGCGCTGAGCAGCGAAAAGGCCGCGAACATCGCGCCCGCTAGCAGGTAGAGCCATTGCAGGGTGATCATCGCTTGTCCTCCCCATCGGAAGATGGGGAGGGTGGTGGAGGGGTAGATGGCGAGGCCCCGTCAGTTACCCCTCCACCAGGCGGCGCCCGGTCCCCCTCCCCTCCGCTTCGCGGCAGGGAGGATAAGTGCCGGTCCAGCATCAGCAGCCGCGAGCCATGGACGATAAACGCCGCGATCGCGGTCGGGATGGCCCATAGCGCCAGCTCCAGCGGCGCCAGGATGATGCCGTAGGTCGAGAGCGTCTGCTGGATGAGGACGATCGAGCCGATCGCGAAGAAGATGTCCTCGCCGAAGAACAGCCCGACATTGTCGGTCGCCGCCGAATAGGCCTTCACCTTTTCCGACGTCGGCTGGTCGAGCGCGCCATGCTGCTTCTCGGCCGCCGCCAGCGCCATCGGTGCCAGCAGCGGCCGAACCGTCTGCGGATGGCCGGCGGTGCTGTGGAGGCCGACGGCGGAGATGATCTGTCGATAGAGCAGGTAGAGGATCAGAAGCCGCCCGGTCGTGGCGTTCCTGAACCCTCGGATCAACGCCGCCGCCCGCTGCTGCAGCCCGAACCGCTCGAGCAGCCCGATCACCGGAAGCACGATCCAGACGATGGCGATGATCCGGTTGTCGTTGAAGGCCTTGCCGAAGGTGGAAATGACCTCGACGACGTCCATGCCGGCGATCAGCCCGGTGGCGATGGCGGCGGCGGTCACGACCAGCATCGGATTGAGCTTCAGCGCGAAGCCGGCGACGACGATGAGGATTCCGAGCAGGACCCAGTAATTGGTCAATTTGGCCTCCCCATCGAAGATGGGGAGGGGGACCCCGCGAAGCGGGGTGGAGGGGTAATTGGCAGAAACCGCTGGCGGTTCACGCGCGATCCTCCGAGGCTGAGTCTTCTACCCCTCCACCAGGCTTGGCCTGGTCCCCCTCCCCATGCTGCGCATGGGGAGGCAAGCCATAGCCCCCTCCCCCGGGAGTCTCGATCACGAACATGTCGCCCTCCCGCATCTCGGCCGAGGCGGTCGCGCTCAGGGTCTCCACGGTGCCGTCGGCTCGGATCACCTGGTTCACCCCGGGCTCGGCATCGCCGCCGCCCTCGATCCCGCGCGGCGCGACTTCCCGCCGGTTGGAGAGGATGTTGGCTCGCATGCGCTCCCGGAAGCGGATGTGGCGCTCGACTCCGTCGCCGCCCTTGTGCCGCCCCTCCCCGCCCGAGCCGCGGCGGATAGCGAAGCGCTCGACCAGCACCGGGTAGCGGGTCTCGAGCACCTCCGGGTCGGTCAGGCGGCTGTTGGTCATGTGGGTCTGGACCGCGCTCGCTCCGTCGAAATCGGGGCCGGCCCCGGCGCCGCCCGCGACCGTCTCATAATATTGATGATGGTCGTTGCCGAAGGTGAAATTGTTCATCGTCCCCTGGCTCGGCGCCAGCGCCTTTGCCGCCGCGAAAAGCGTGTCCGTGATGACCTGGCTGGTCTCGACATTCCCCGCGACAACCGCGGCCGGATAGCGCGGCCGCAGCATAGAGCCGTCGGGCACGATCA
>DATHBY010000003.1:0-6765 GCA_035295885.1 Allosphingosinicella sp. | reverse complement strand
CTAACGGCTTCGGGCGCGGCGGACAAGCGCCGATAGTCGGGCGCGCAGGGCGCCGAGCCGCCCGAGCGGCGAGCGCGGGTTGAACGCCTCCAGCCGCCACAGCGTCGCCCGCTCGCCCATCCAGTCGCGCTTGTAGCCGTCGTCGCCGGTGCCGTAGTCGATTCGGGCGACCCGGTCCTCGTCGAGCGCCGCCCTGAACATGGCCATGCTCAGCACCGTACCCGGCGACAGCGCCTTGGCATCCTCGCGATAGGCGAGCTTGTGGATCCAGGCGGTGCCGTCCTCCACCGTCCAGAGCTGCGCGGCGAGGGGCTTGCCGTCCTTGCGCGCCACTCCGAGCCGAAGCCTTCCCGCCCGGCCCTCCTGCTCGGCCAGCGCTCGAAGGAAGGCGGGAGAGCCTTCCCCGGGCTTCCAGCTCGCGGCGTAGACCTCCTCGTAGGCGGCCCAGGCGGCGGGGTCGAAGGCGCGATGAATCTCGATGTCGAGCCCCGCGGCCCTGGCCTTGCGCTGCCCCGTATTGCGCAACTTGCCCGGCCTCGCCGCCCAATAGGCCTCGAAATCCTGGCCGGCGGTGCCGATCCGCCAGGAGGCGGTGGCGGGGCTGAGGAAAGTCGCCCAGCCGGCCCGGCGGAAGGCGCCGGCCAGCGGCTCCGGGTCCGCCAGCGGCGCGATCTCCAGGCGGCTCAGACGCTTGCGCAGCGCCCTTGCGATCGGCTCGGCGCCCTCGATGTCGCCGACCAGCCCGAAGCGAAGGCTGTACCAGCAGCGCCAGGCTTCGGCTCGGCCGCCCTGCTCGGCGAGGAACAGCCAGGCGGCCGCCCCGTGCCCGCCTCGTGCCCGCGCGACGAGCAGGCGCCCGGGCGGCGGGCAGTGCGCCTCGACCAGCCGGAACCAGCTCAGCCGGTGGAAGAGCGAGGAAATTCGGTCCAGAGCGCTGCCGGCGTCGGCCGCCACCGAATCGAGGCTATCGAACAGTTCCACCTCGAAGCCCAACGCGCTATCCCCTCGGCCTTCACGCCCAGCCTCCCTGCTGTGGCGCACTGAGGAGGCAAGGTGCAAGCCCCGGATCCGACCCCACGTCCGCTCGACCACCTCGCCTCGATGGGATCGCCCGGAGCTCCGGCACTGCTCACCAAGGAGGGGCTGCTCGATTATTCGGGCCTTGAGACCGCGGTTGCGGCGCTCGCCGCCTCGCTGAAGGCGCTCGGCTTCGCTCCCGGCGACCGGGTCGCGAGCTGGCTCCCCAAGACCCGGATGACGAGCCTGCTTCCGCTCGCCTGCGGCCGCGCCGGACTGGTCCATGTGCCCGTCAACCCTTTGCTCAAGCGCGCCCAGGTGGGCCATATCCTCGCCGACAGCGGCGCCCGGCTTCTGATCACCGGCAAGGCCCGGGTCGGGACTCTCGGAGAGGGCGACCTGCCTGAGGGCTGCGCAGCGGCGGTCGAGGAGGAAGCCGCGGCCATGCTCGCCGGCGACGAACGGCTGCCGCCGTCGAGCGCCGATCCCGACGATCTCGCCGCCCTGCTCTACACCTCGGGCTCGACCGGGCGGCCCAAGGGCGTGATGCTGAGCCACGCGAACATGTGGCTCGGCGCCGTGAGCGTGGCGCATTATCTCCGGCTGGAGCCTCAGGACCGGGTGCTCGGGGTCCTCCCGCTCAGCTTCGACTACGGCCAGAACCAGCTGCTTTCGACCTGGGCGGCGGGGGCGTGCGTGGTTCCGATCGAATTTCTCGCCGCCCGCGACGTCATCCGCGCCGTCGAGGCTCATGGGATCACCACGCTGGCGGGCGTGCCCCCGCTCTGGGTCCAGCTGGTCGAGGCGCCCTGGCCGCCGGCGGCCGCCCTGTCGCTTCGCCGGCTGACCAACAGCGGCGGCCGGCTGCCGGTGTCGATCGTCCGGCGCCTGCGCGAGCTGTTCCCGGGCGCCGAGCTCTATCTGATGTACGGGCTCACCGAGGCATTCCGGTCCACCTACCTCGACCCTGCCTTGCTCGACGAGCACCCGGAGTCGATCGGCACCGCCATTCCCTTCGCTGAAGTCATGACGTCGAGGCCGGACGGAACCCTCTGCGCCCCGGGGGAGGATGGCGAGCTCGTCCATGCCGGCCCGCTCGTGGCCAAGGGCTATTGGAACGACCCGGAGCGCACCGCGGTACGCTTCCGGCCGGCGCCGGAGGGCTCGGCCTACGGCGGCATCGCCGTCTGGTCCGGCGACCGCGTCCGCCTGGACGGGCACGGCCTGCTCTATTTCGTCGGCCGCGAGGATTCGATGATCAAGACCAGCGGCAACCGGGTCAGCCCGACCGAGGTCGAGGAAGCCGCCGTGGCGAGCGGAGTCGTCATCGAGGCGGTGGCGCTCGGAGTTCCGGACGACCGGCTCGGCGAGGCGATCGCCCTGGTGGTCCGGGGGAGGGGGCAGGAAGCGGATCTGGAACTGCGCAACTATCTTCGCCGCGAGTTACCGAATTTTATGCAGCCGGCGCATATCTTCTGGCGCGACGAGCTGCCGCGAAGTCCCAACGGCAAGCTCGACCGCGAAATCATCAAGAGCGAGCTGATCCGATGAGCAAGCCCATGGGGGCCATTCCCGCCGGCTTCGAGGCCGAGGGCGGCATGCTTCTGATCGGCGGCCGGCGCGCCGACTCGCTCGTCGCCGAGGCGGGGGACACGCCCTTGTTCGTCTACGATCTCGGGCGGGTCACCGCGCAGGTCCGCCGCTTCCGCTCCGCCTGTCGCGGCGTCAATCTTCACTATGCCATAAAGGCAAATACTTACGCCCCACTCCTGAAACACATTGCGAAGCTCGTCGACGGCCTCGACGTGGCTTCGGCGGGAGAGATGGAGGCGGCGCTCGCATCCGGAACCGACTCCCGCGACATCTCCTTCGCCGGCCCAGGCAAGCGCGACGACGAGCTCGTCGCGGCCATTGAGGTGGGTGTAACGCTGAACGTCGAATCCGAAGGCGAGGCGGAGCGGGCGCTGGCGATCGGCCGGGCCCAGGGCCGGACTCCGCGGCTGGCGGTTCGGGTCAATCCCGATTTCGAGATCAAGGGCTCCGGCATGCGCATGGGCGGCGGCGCCAAGCCGTTCGGAGTCGACGCCGCGCGGGTTCCGGCCCTGGTCTGGCGGCTGATCGAGGGCGGCGCCGAATGGCGGGGCTTCCACATCTTCGCGGGGTCGCAGGCGCTCTCGGCCGAGGCACTGATCGAGGCTCAGCGGGCGACGGTCGCACTGGCGGCCGAGCTTGCTCGGGAGGCCGGGGCGACTCCGCCGCTCGTCAATCTCGGCGGCGGCTTCGGAATCCCTTATTTCGCGACCGAGACTGCGCTCGACGTCGAGGCG
Organism: Allosphingosinicella sp.; assembly: GCA_035295885.1. Taxonomy (GTDB): domain Bacteria; phylum Pseudomonadota; class Alphaproteobacteria; order Sphingomonadales; family Sphingomonadaceae; genus Allosphingosinicella. The sequence goes on along the minus strand of DATHBY010000003.1, from coordinate 3,421 downwards.
GTCGGCGCAGCTCTGGCCCGGACGCTGGCCGGGCGCCCGGCGGTCCTCGGCGAGAGCGGCTTCGCGATCGAGCTCGGCCGCTGGCTGGTGGGCGAGGCGGGGGTCTATCTGACCCGGATCGTCGACCGCAAGGAGAGCCACGGCAAGACCTTCCTCGTCACCGACGGCGGAATGCACCACCAGCTCGCCGCCTCCGGGAATTTCGGCCAGGTGGTGCGCCGCAACTACCCCGTCGCCATTGCCGGCCGCTTCGGCGCCGAGCCCGAGGAGGAAGCGAGCATCGTCGGCTGCCTGTGCACCCCGCTCGACCGCCTCGCCGACGACGTCATGATCCCGCGCGCCGAGGCCGGCGACCTCGTCGCCGTCTTCCTCGCCGGCGCCTACGGGCTTTCGGCAAGCCCGGCGGCCTTTCTGGGACACCCGCCGGCAAGGGAGATGGCGGTGGGGTGAGTTCGTCATGCCGGACTTGATCCGGCATCCACCTTCTTGCCTCTCCACAGCGGCTTAGAAGGTGGACCCCGGATCAAGTCCGGGGTGACGAGGCGGATTAACCCTCTCGTCCGCCCGGTCCCGGTCCGGGACGCACCTCACAAGGCCGTTGTTCCTAACGCTAATTTTACCTCTTCACGCCATAGCGGACCCAAATCTCGCGACCCTGACGTCAGGGCCGCAGATCCGCGGCGACAAGAAGAGGATCAGTCCAATGCGTCCAACGGCAGCTTCCAAGCTCGCTCTCGCCCTCAGCGTCGGCGCCGTCGCCCTTTCGGGCTGCGGGACGGCCGGGGCCAAGTCGGGCAACCGCCTTCCGCCGGCAAGCTTCGTCGGCTCCGACGATACCGCGGCCACCGAGAAATATGTGATCGGAGCGCTCGACCAGCTCAACGTCTTCGTGTGGCGCAATGCCGATCTCGGCGGCAAGGTCCAGGTCCGCCCCGACGGAATGATCACCACTCCGCTCATCCCCGACCTGCAGGCGGCGGGCAAGACTCCCGCCCAGCTCGCCGACGACATCCGCCTCGCGCTGACCAAATATGTCGACGATCCCCGGGTGACGGTGATGGTCGAGACCTTCCAGGGCAGCTTCAGCCAGCAGATAAGGGTGGTCGGAGCGACCGAGAAGCCGGCCTCGCTTCCCTACCGCGCCAACATGACCCTGCTCGACGCGATGATCGCCGTGGGCGGGCTCTCCGAATATGCCGCGGGCGACCGGGCGCGGCTGATCCGCCACGACAAGTCGACCGGCACCCAGACCGAATATGACCTGAAGATCGCCCGTCTGCTCAAGAAGGGCGACACCAAGGCCAACGTCCGGCTCGAGCCCGGCGACGTCATCATCATTCCAGAGAGCATGTTCTGAGGCGGATCTCCCGCCGCTCCACCCACGCAGGCAAGGAATAGCAGGCTCGATGGACGGACTTTACGAACAGCTTCGAATAGCGATCCACCAGGTGTGGCGCCGCCGCTGGCTGGCCCTGGCGGTCGCGTGGGGGATTTGCGTCCTGGGCTGGCTCGCCGTCGCTCTGATCCCGAACACCTACGAATCCAAGGCTCGGGTCTTCGTCCAGATGCAGTCGATCCTGCCCAACCAGGTCGGGATCACAGTCCAGGAGCGGGAAGGGGACCTCAACCGGGTCAAGCAGACTCTCACCTCGAGCGAGAATCTCGCCAAGGTGGTCCGCCGGACCGAGCTCAACAATCTCATCGCCAGCGAGCGCGACCTCGCCGTCCAGGTGGCGGGGCTGCGCGAGTCCATCAAGGTGACCGCCCAGCCCGACAACATGTTCGAGATCAGCGCCACCGCCAGGGTCTCGGGCTTCTCCAACCGCCAGAACGCCAAGCTCTCGGCGGCGGTCGTCCAGGGGCTGCTCGACATCTTCGTCGAGCAGAATCTCGCCGGCGACCGCGACGAGGCCAATCAGAGCCTCGCCTTCCTCGACCACCAATTGAAGTCCCGCGAGAAGCAGTTGCAGGAAGCCGAGCAGCGCCGGGTCGAGTTCGAGCAACGCTATCTCGGCCTGCTCCCCGGCGAAGGCTCGATCGCTTCGCGCATGGCCGCGGCCCGGACCGAGCTCGCCGGGATCGACCAGCAGCTGATGCAGGCGCAGAGCTCGCTCAGCGCGCTTCGCACTCAGCTTGCCGCCACCCCGTCGTCGATGCCGATGCTCGGCGGGGACAGCGGCGGCGGCGGAGTCCGCGGCCAGATCGCGGCGCTCGAAGCCCAGCTCGCCCAGTCGACGGCCCGGGGCTGGACCGATTCGCATCCGGACGTGGTGGCCTTGCGCAACCAGATCGCCCGAATGCGCCCGCTCGCCGCCCGCGAGCCGGCCGGCGCCGGCACCATGCCCAACCCTTCGTGGGTGTCGCTCCGGGCAATGGTCGCGGAGAAGGAAGGGCAGGTGAATGCCGCCGCCACCCGCAAGGCGCAGCTCCAGTCCGATCTCGCCCAGCTCGGCACCCGCCAGGCCTCCGAGCCCGGAGTGGCGGCCGAGCAGGAGCGGCTGAACCGCGACTACGACATGCTCAAGAAGCAATATGACAAATTGCTCGAGGACCGCGACCAGGTGCGCCTCAGGACCGACGTCCGAAGCCAGACCGACGCGGTCAAGTTCAAGGTGATCGACCCGCCCAGCCAGCCCAGCGTCCCGCTGACTCCGAACCGGCCGCTGCTGCTCACCCTGATCCTGTTCGTCGGCCTCGGCGCCGGCGCCGGAGCGGCCTACGTGCTTGGGCAGATCCAGACCACTTTCCCGACGCAGAGCCGGCTCGCCGACGCCACCGGCCTGCCGGTGCTCGGCTCGATCGGCGAGGTCTTCACCGAGGCGGCGAGGGCCAGGCACCGGCAGCGGCTGATGTGGCTCGGAGGCGGCGGTGCGGCGCTCGGCGCGGCCTGGGCGCTGCTGCTGGCGATCGAATTCTGGCAGCGAAGCACGGTGGCTTGAGGGAGCTCGAAATGAACAAGCACAGCCCTCTCAGCCAATCCGGCTCCCTCCTCGAGCGGGCGGCGGAGCTTTACGGCTTCGGTTCGGCTCCCGCCATTGCACCCAGCTCATCGGCCCCGCCGCGCGGTTCCGGCCCGGAGCCGGAGCCGGAGCCGGCACCGGAGCCGAAGCGGGTCCACCGGAGCCGTTTGCCGGCCGTCACCGAAGCGAAAGCCGAGGTCAACCGGAAGTCCCTCGGCGAAAGGGGCTTCATCGTCCCGGACAGCCCGGCCGGCCCGCTCGCCGAGGAGTTCCGGATCGTCAAGCGCCAGCTGCTGCTCGGAATGGGCGCCGGAAGCTCGGTCCCGGCCGACAGGCGCCGGACGATCCTGGTCTGCTCGGCCCAGCCCGACGAGGGCAAGACCTTCTGCGCAGTCAATCTCGCGCTTTCGCTGGCCGGCGAGCGGGACATGGAAGTCCTGCTCGTGGACGCCGATTTCCCG
>DATHBY010000002.1:0-3479 GCA_035295885.1 Allosphingosinicella sp. | reverse complement strand
AAATCCCGCCTCGCATCCGCTTGCGCTTATGCGGGCGCGGCTTCGTCCGCCTCCCTTGCCTTCCGCTTCGGCGCCAGCGTCCTTGGGGGAGCGACGGAGCCTTCAGCCTGGGCGTCGCGGCCTTCGCTTTGGCGGGTCCGTTTCCGGGTCCGCCGCGCTTCCGGCCACGAGCTGAAACTGTCAGCTTCGCCCGATTCGGGAAAGGCCAATCCGCCTGTGGATAAGGAGGATAACGGGGGTAAGTTTAACCCCGATCAGCCGTTGCCGGCTTCCTTCGCATGGGGCGCCGATGCGGGCTTCCGGTCGGCCGAATCCCAGGCGTCGAGAGTCCGCCGGGCGACGTCGATGGCCATCTTGCGAAGCGAATCGCCGAGCTTGAGCGCCTCCTGCCCGGCCTCGCCGGCCGCGTCGGCCGCGGCCCCCGCCGCCCGCTTCGCCGCCGGCGGGTCGCGAAGCGCCGCCGCCGCCGCCAGCAGGGCAGCCGCAACCGCTTCGCTCACCACCGGCTGCTCGGCCAGCTTGAGGGCGCTCTTGCCCGCCTGCCGCACCGCCCTGGGCACCCGGATCCCGGCGATCCGCTTGGGGGCCCTGACCTTGTCCTTGCCCTTTTTGGACTTCTTGCCCTTGTCGCCCTTGGCCATGACGGAAGCTCCTATTCGACGATGATCTTGCCGCTCATTCCGAGCAGCCGGTGGAGGAGATTGGCGCCGTTCGCCTTGTAGCGTCCGGCCCTGGGCACCAGCACCAATGTGCGGGTCGACAGCGGCGGCACCTCGATTCTGCCGGCCTTCACCAGCTCCGAGTCCCGCCGCCGAAGCTGCGCATTGCGGAAGAAGCCCTCGGCGGAGAAGCTCAGCTCCTGATTGGTGTTGTTGACGAAGCGGAGCCTCACCGGCTCAGCCGCCTTCAGCCGGATCTCGCCCGGCTGGATGTCGTAGGTGGTGAGAAGCACGTCATATTCCGGCGCCATCCGCCATTCCTGGGCGGCCGCGGGCGAGGCGAGGAGGAGTGCGAGGGGGATGAGCAAGCGTCGCATTTGAAGGCTTTTAGCACGGCTTCTCGCCTCTTGTCCTCCCTCCGCGGGCAGAGCATGGAGAGGGGATGAGACCCCTGCTCCCACTCCTCGCCTTTGCCCTCGCTTTCGCCCCCGCCGCCGCCGAGGCCAGGCTCTCCGCCGCGGAAGCGCGAATGGTCCGGACCGTCGAGTCCGAGCAGACCCGCTCCGTCGAGCTGCTCGAGCGGCTGGTGAACCAGAATAGCGGGTCGCTGAATCTCCCCGGCGTCGAGGCGGTCGGTCGGATGATGCGCGCCGAGCTCGAGCCGCTCGGCTTCACCGTGCGCTGGGTGCCGATGGCGGAGGCGGGCCGGGCCGGTCACATCGTCGCCACCCACAAGGGCAGCGGCCGCGGCAAGCGGATGCTGCTCATCGGCCATCTCGACACGGTGTTCGAGCCGGACAGCCCCTTCCAGCGTTTCACCCGCAAGGACGAGAACATTGCCGAGGGCCCGGGCATCGGCGACGACAAGGGCGGAATGGTCGTCATGGTCGCCGCCCTTCGCGCCATGAAGGCGGCGGGCACTCTCAGGGACGCCGACATCGAGATCGTCCTCACCGGCGACGAGGAGGATTCGGGCAGCCCGATCACCCTCGCCCGCCGCGACCTGATCGCCGCCGGCGGCCGCGCCGACGTCGCACTCGACTTCGAGGGCCTGGCTCAGGAGGAGGGCCGCGACATGGGCTCGATCGCCCGCCGCGGCTCGGCCTCCTGGCAGGTCACCGCCAGGGGGAAGACCGGCCATTCGAGCGGCATCTTCAGCCAATCGGCGGGCAACGGCGCCATTTACGAGCTGGCCCGGATCCTCGCCGCCTTCCGCTCCGAGCTTCCCGAGCCCAACCTCACCTTCAACGTCGGGCTGGTCGTCGGCGGCGCCACGGCGGAACTCGACAAGGACCTCATCCGCGGCACCGCGACCGGCAAGACCAACATCATCCCGCCCATCGCCATCGCCCGCGGCGACCTTCGCGCCCTGTCGCTCGATCAGCAGCAGCGGGTGATGGCGAAAATGGGTGAGATCGTCGAGCGCCACCTGCCCGGAAGCGACGCCGAGCTCGCCTTCGACGAGGGCGGCTATCCGCCGATGGCTCCGACCGCCGCCAGCCGGGCGTTCCTTGCCCGCCTCAACGCCGTCAACCGCGACCTCGGCCTGCCCGAAATGGGCGAGTTCGATCCGCTGAAGCGCGGCGCCGGCGACATCGGCTTCGTCGCCCACCTCATCCCCGGCCTGGTCGGCCTCGGCACCGCCGGCCAGGGCGCTCACGCCGCCGGCGAGACGGTCGACCTGCGCTCCATCCCCCGCCAGGCCAAGCGCGCAGCGATCCTGATGAGCCGGCTGGCGAGGGAGCGGCGCTGACGGCCCGCCCGTGCCTCGCCCTGATCCGTTACCGGCCGGACGGGCGCAGGGACGCTACTTGCCGATCGGCCCTTCCGGCATGGTCCGGTCCACTTCGACGACGATGTCGTTTCCGTTCACCTCCGTCACGACGAAACGGCCGCCGAGCAGCTCGAACCGGGCGGGCAGGGTCTTGATGCTGACTCGCGGGCCGGGCACCGCCGTCAGCCTCTCCGGCCAGCCGTAGGCGACGGTGAACTCGAGCCGGTTGCCCTTGCGGCGAGCATAACGAAGCGTGACCGTCGTCTCCCGCGACAGGCTCGTCGGGTCCACCACCTCGTAGCGCAGCGGAGTGATCCTCTTGTCGCTCGGCATGATGCTGCCAAAGACGCCTGGCAGGTCGGAATAGCTGTTGACGGTGCGGAACGACATCTCGAAGCACCCGTCGCGGTCGCGGTCGATGAAGCAGAGATGATCGTTGCTCGGGGACACGGACAGGATCTTAACCAGGCTGGAGGGCGGCCGGTTGTCGAGCGGGCAGTAGATGGCGGCCGCGGATCCCTGCGCCTCGAACAATTCGGTCCCCGGCTGCACCGTCCAGCGGGCGCCCGATTCGGTGTAGAGGTCGCGCAGGACCGCGACTCCGCGCGGGAGCACGCGCTGACGCAGGATCTCGTCGCCGGGACTGGCCCGCACCGGCGCGTCCGGCGTCTGGATCGGCTGGACGATCCAGTCGGTCTTCAGCTTCTCGCCGGCCAGCGCCGGCGCCGTCGCACAGATCGCCGCTGCCGCAAGAAGAACGTTTGCAATCAGTCGTATAGCCACCCCCATCGCTGACGGGCAAACTAGGCTTTGTCCTGCCGAATCAGAATCGTCACCCCGGACTTGATCCGGGGTCCACCGTTTTCTCAATCCCGGTGGAGGAAGAAGGTGGATGCCGGATCAAGTCCGGCATGACGAATGCCTCGCCTCCAACACAATAGGACAAACTCTAGGGGCTGGAGCGGCTCCTGTAAACGCGTCGGGTCAGCTCGCCAGCAGGTCCGCCAGAGTCACCGGCCGCCAGCCCCACACGTCCACTCCGACGT
>DATHBY010000001.1:0-2147 GCA_035295885.1 Allosphingosinicella sp. | reverse complement strand
TATTGGGGATGAAGGCGAGCAGGCCGGTCAGGATTCCGAGCAGTGCGGCCATCGGCACTCCGCCGATCGCAAGCAGGATCCAGGTTCCGACGCCCTCGACCGCCATTCCGACCAGCCGGCCGGCCATCAGCCGCCGCAAGGTGAAGCCCATGCGCTCGGCGGTGTTGTAGAAGCGGTCGCGGCTGGAGAGCGGAAGCATCCAGGCGACTCCGCGCTGGTAGAGGCGGGGCTCGACCGCGATGAAGATGCCGATGACGAGGATCATCACCACCGAGGTGACGACTCCGAGCGCGCTCGACACGGCCGAGCCGAGCCGCCCCAGGGTCCCCATCAGCTGGCCGCCGAGCTGGCTGACCCCGACTCCGCCCTGGACCAGTCCGAGGCTGTTTCCCCAGGCGAGGAGCCGGTTGCCCTGGGCGGTGATGACCTCGCGCAGGCGCTCGGCTTGGCCGATCAGCTCGGTGCCGGCGAAATAGAAGGTCCAGACGATGAAGGCGACGGCGGCGAGCGTGACGATGGCGAGGCGCCAGCCGCGGCCGATCGGAAGGACCCGGCCGAGCAGCCGGGTACCTCCGTCAAGCATCGAGGCGAGGACGATCCCGGCGAAGATGAGCAGCAGCGGCTGGGCCAGGAAGATCACCGCGGCGATGGCGAGGGCGAGCCCGAACCAGACGCTGGCGCGCTTCAGCTCCTCGCGGATGACGGGGTCGCGCATCTCGGCGGGGCCGGGCTGCTCGACATGGCGGTCGCCGGGTGCGGCCGAGCCCCGGCCATCCGCGGCCGTGCCGGGGGCAGGGTCGACCGACGCGCCCCCCGTCACGCTCACGGCGCCTTGCCCTCCTGCGGCCGCAGCGAAGTGCCGGCACGGCCTCCGCGCATGGCCGTGATCCAGCTGATCGGGTTCAGATATTGCGAAGAGCCGTCGAGCGAGAAGGTGATGAACTCGGCGCGGCCGCCGATATTCTCCCACGGCACGACCCCGCCCAGGCCGTCGTGCGCCAGATCCACGCGGCTGTCGGCGGATTTATCGCGGTTGTCGCCCTGGACCCAGACGTGGCCCGGCGGAACCGTCACCCGGGCGAAATTGTCGACGTCCGAAATGCCCATGTCGATGGTGTCGTAGCTTCGGCCGTTGGGCAGAGTCTCGCGGAAGACGGGCAGGCGGCAATAAAGCTTGCCGTCGGCCCCCTGCACCTTGTGCTCGCCATATTGGTCGAACTCGCAGGGCACGTTGGGGTCGACCTCGACCGTCACCGGGGCCCTCGGCTCGCGCTTCACCTCGCGGCCGTTGATGTAGAGAATGCCGCCATTCATCTCGAGCGTGTCCCCTGGCAGGCCGACGACGCGCTTGATGTAGTCGGAAGTCTTGCCGGGCGGGGTGAGGATGACGATGTCGCCGCGCTCGGGCATCCGGCCGAACAGACGGCCCCGCATCGGCGGCAGGACGTGGAAGCTCGGCGAGACCCAGGACCAGCCATAGGGATATTTGCTGACGACCAGGCGGTCGCCCTTCAGAAGCCCCGGCATCATCGATTCCGACGGGATGTAGAAGGGCTTGGCGAGGAAGCTGTGGAAGGCGAGCACGGCCAGGATCAGCCAGAAGATCGCCTTCACTTCGGCCCACCAGTCGGTGCCCTCCTTCTTGGCCGCCGGCGCCGCGCCGGGTGCAGCCGGTCCCCCGTCGGGCGTGTCGGTCATGGCGGGATCGCTGCTGCTCACCCTGGGCTCCTCGGATCTGGGCTGGAGGTAATGATGACGAAGGCCTGTGCGAAAGGATAGTCGTCCGTCATCGTCAAATGGATTTGCGGGAGGTGGCCCTCCGGAGTCAAAGCGTCAAGCCTTGCCTTGGCTCCGCCGGTCAAGGCGAGGGTCGGAGCGCCCGACGGCAGGTTGACGACTCCGATGTCGCGCATGAAGACTCCGCGCTTGAAACCGGTGCCCACCGCCTTGGAAAAGGCCTCCTTCGCGGCGAAGCGCTTTGCATAGGTGCCTGCGCGGGTGAGCGGGCGCCCCTCCGCCCTGGAGCGCTCGGTCTCGGTGAAGACGCGGTTGGTGAAGCGCTCGCCGAAGCGGGCGAGCGAGCGCTCGATCCGCTCGATGCTGCAAAGGTCCGAGCCGATGCCGACGATCATGAGCAGGCCGCCATG